>JBKBJB010000051.1:0-6271 GCA_046294055.1 Caldimicrobium sp. | reverse complement strand
TATAAGCATTAAATCTCCTGCCTTAAAAGATAGATTAAGCCCACCAGCTGCATTAGAAACTATGTAAATTTTAGGTTTAAAAAGTGTTAAAACCCTTAAAGGAAAAGTTATCTCTTTTGCTGAATAACCTTCATAATAATGGAACCTTCCACGCAAAAGGGCAATCTTTTTTCCAGATAATTCCCCTAAAATTAATTCTCCTGTATGAGTTTCTACTGTAGAAATTGGGAAATGAGGTATCTCTTTATAGGGAATCCTTACAGATATCTTTACTTCTTCAGCTAAATTAGAAAGTCCTGTTCCCAGAGTGATAATTATTTCTGGTGAAAAGGGGAACCTTTTTTTTAAAAAATTATAACTTTCTACAACTTTATCATAATAAAAGTCCTTCACTTTTTTCTCCGAGAAGGGTGGTTAATTTGGGTCGTCCCAACTCGTCAATTTCAAAGACCTTTACATTGATCTTATCCCCTACTTTATAGACATTTTTTAAATCCTTAGGAGGGTTTTCCATTTTAGATACATGTAAAAGTCCTATCTTACCAGGGAGTATCTCTACAAAAAGGCCATAGGGTTCAATTCTTGTTATTTTCCCTTCATAGATCTGATTAACTTCTACTTCTGAAATTAAATTATAGATTTCCTTCTTTGCAGCTTCCAGCGCTTTTTCATTAGGTCCAGAAATAGAAACTCTTCCACCTTCTAAAACCCAAATGACTGTCCCTGTTCTTTCTCTGATTTCTTTTACAGTTTTTCCTCCAGGTCCAATAATTAAGGAAGCTTTTTCTTCAGGAACAGTAAGAATTTCTACACGAGGTGCATAGGGAGAAAGCTCTTTCTTAGGTTCTGGAATAGTTTCATACATTTTTTCAAGAATTTTAAGTCTTGCTATCTTTGCTTTTTGTAATGCTTCTGCTAAAACTTCTCTTTTCAATCCCTTTATTTTTATATCCATTTGAATGCTTGTAATTCCTTCATTAGTCCCAGCAACCTTAAAATCCATTTCCCCTAATTGATCTTCATCTCCTAATATATCTGTAAGTATAAGATATCTATCTTCATATGTGGAAAGTCCCATAGCTATACCAGCTATGTGTTTTTTCATAGGAACTCCTGCGTCAAAGAGAGCTAAAGAACCAGCACAAACTGTTGCCATTGATGAGGAGCCGTTAGATTCTAAAACATTAGCCACAACTCTTATAATATAGGGGAACTCTTCTTCTGAAGGAATAAGAGGTTCTATGGCTCTTTCAGCTAAAGCTCCATGTCCAATCTCTCTTCGTTTTGGAGGTCCCCAAGGACGAGCTTCTCCAGTGCAAAAAGGTGGAAAGTTATAATGGAGCATAAATCTTTTAAAGGTTTCACCTTCGAAAATAGTATCTACAAGTTGAGCTGACTCACTTGAACCAAGAGTTACAGTAGCAAAAACTTGTGTTTGCCCCCTTGTAAAAATTGCTGAACCATGAGGTCTCTCAAATGGATGTATCTCCAGTGTTAAGGGTCTAATTTCATCAGGTCGTCTACCGTCAATCCTTATCCCCTCTCGGAAAAGTTTTTCCTTCATAAGCTTTTGCACTAATTTTTTATAAATAAAGATCAAATTTCCTCTTTCCTTTTCTTCTACCTCATTTCTTAACTCTTCCAAAATTTCATCAAGAATCCTATGTCTCTCCAGTTTATCTTTAACAGAAAGGGCTTCTAATACTTTAGACTTTCCTTTTTCTTCTATATACCTCAATAATTCCACATTCTCTGTAGGGGCTGTAAAAGGAATTTTTTCTTTTTTCACTCTTTTTAAGAGCTCGTATTGGGCATTAATAATAGGTTTACCTGCTTCAAGGGCATAATAAATAGCTTGTAAAAGGGTTTCCTCAGGTATCTCTTTTCCTCCACCTTCTACCATCACTATAGAGTCTTTGGTCACAGAAACTATTAATTCAAGCTGAGCCTTTTGCCTTTCTTCATAAGTGGGGAAAACACAAAGATTGTTCTCTACCAAAGCTACTCTTAAACCAGCGATAGGTCCTTCAAATGGGACCGAAGAAATATTTAATGCTGCTGAAGCCCCTATAAGGGCTAATACATCCGGGTCGTATTTCTCATCAGCAGAAAGCGTTAGAGCGGTAACCACAACTTCATAAGGATAACCTTCCGGAAATAAAGGACGAATGGATCTATCAATAACTCGGGAAACCAAAATTTCTCTATCGGAGGGTTTGCCCTCTCTTTTTACAAAACCGCCAGGGATTTTACCCCAGGCTGAGCTTTGCTCTCTATAGTCTACTGAAAGTGGAAGAAACTCAATACCTTCAACAGGCTTCTCACTTTGACACAAGGTTACTAATACAGCTGTGTCCTTTTGTTTTACCACAACTGAAGCATTAGCAAATTTACTATAATGGCCAGTTTCAATGATTATGGGATCTCTCCCCGCAATAGGAATTTCTATTCTTTCCATCACAACCTCACCCAAAATTTTATTTTTTAAATTTAGATGCTATGTAAAAAATTTCAAGATCAGCACTTCCTACAAAAAATCTTTACAGAACTTTTACTTCTTTAAGCCTTTTTTAGTGAATTTTATATACTTCTATACACTTTAGAGCTTTGAAAGAAAATCCTTGACTTTTTGAAAATAAACCATAAAATTGAATTAGTATTAAATTTTATCAATAAATAAAGTAACGGAGGGGAAATAACGGTGTGGAAAATACTATCATTTATTACTAAAAATTTAGTATTTTTTATACCGCTTAGTTTATTTTTGGGTTTTTTAGCTGGGTGTTTTTTAAATTTTCAGTTTTTAAAAAGTATCATTTTGTTTTTCACATTTATTATGATCTACCCAATGATGGTTAATCTTAAATTTAAGAAAGTCTTGGAGAGTGGTGACTTTGGGTTAATCTTGGTTGCTCAGATTCTAAATTTCTTCATAATTCCTTTTTTGGCTTATGGGATAGGACTTTTCTTTTTTAAAGAAAATTATTATTTAACTTTAGGGCTTCTTATGGCTGGACTTGTTCCTACAAGCGGGATGACCATTTCTTGGACTGGTTTTGCTAAGGGGAATATTGAGGCAGCAGTAAAGATGACAGTAATTGGTTTAATCTTGGGGTCCATTGCTTTACCCTTTTATGTTCAACTCCTAATGTCAGCTCATATTCAGGTAGATATGTGGTATATTTTTAAACAAATCATTTTTATAATTTTTTTACCAATGATAGCTGGATATTTAACGCAACAATATCTTTTAAGAACTTTTTCTCCTCAAAAACTACAAAAAGAGATTGCTCCTAAACTTTCTGGTATTTCCACCTTAGGAGTTTTAGGCATTGTTTTTATTGCTATGGCTTTAAAAGCTAAAGAGTTTGTTTCTCAATTAGCTCAAATTTTTTACATTTTTTTACCTCTTTTAGTTCTATATAGTTTAAATTTCTTTCTGTCTACTTTGGTTGGGAAAATTATTTTTAAGAGAGAAGACGCCATAGCACTGGTTTATGGCACTGTTATGAGGAATCTTTCTATTTGTTTAGCCATATCTATGATGACTTATGGAAAAACTCATCCTGAGGTAGCTTTAGTAATAGCTTTAGCTTTTATTATTCAAGTGCAATCAGCTGCTTGGTATGTAAGATTGTCAAATAATATTTTCGGAAGCCCAACTCAACAATAGGTTCTTGTCTTTAGTAAGATATCTATTATAATTCATAACATGCACTATTTTAGTTATCATGCAGGCGAGTTATATTGTGAAGAGGTCCCATTAAGAAAAATTATTGAAAAATATGGAACTCCTCTTTATGTCTATTCTGCAAAAACGATAAGAAGGCATTATCAAGTTTTTGACCAGGCTTTTAGCGAGATTGACCATCTTACCTGTTATTCCGTAAAGGCAAATTCAAACCTTGGTGTTTTAGCTCTTTTAGGAAAAGAAGGGGCAGGGGCTGATGTTGTGTCAGGCGGTGAATTACATAGAGCTCTCAAAGCTGGAATACCTCCACAAAAAATAGTATTTTCAGGAGTAGGGAAGACTAAAGAAGAAATTGAATTTGCCTTGAGAGTTGGTATTTTAATGTTTAATGTAGAGAGTTCGGAGGAATTGGCTCTTTTAGGAGAAATAGCCAGATCTTTAAAAATTAATGTTCCCTTTGCTATTAGGGTTAATCCAAATATAGATCCAAAGACTCATCCCTATATATCTACAGGGCTTAGAAAAAACAAATTTGGTATACAAGAGGAAGAGGTCATTTCTTTATATTTAAAAGCAAAAGATAATCCCTATCTTTTGCCTGTAGGGCTTGATGCGCATATTGGTTCTCAGTTAACTGATCTATCTCCTTTTGTTGAGACGATAAAACGATTAAAAGTTTTATGGAAAGAGCTTATAAATATGGGGTTTGAGATTAAATATCTTGATTTAGGTGGTGGATTGGGTATTGTCTATGATGCAGAGGAGCCCCCGTTGCCAGAAGAAGTTTCAGCAGCAATTGTGAAAGAACTTAAAGGTTTGCCTATTACTCTTATTTTAGAACCTGGAAGAGTGATTGTCGGAAATGCAGGAATTTTAATTACAAAAGTGCTCTATACAAAGTCTAATAATGAAAAAAATTTTATAATAGTTGATGCAGGTATGAATGATTTAATAAGACCAGCTTTTTATCAAGCGTATCATAAAATTATCCCTCTTGAAGATAAAGAGGAGGAAGAAATAATAGCAGACATTGTTGGACCTATCTGTGAAAGTGGAGATTTTTTAGCTAAGGATAGAAAAATTCCCAAGGTTAAAGCTGGAGATTATTTGGTTGTGATGAGTGCAGGAGCCTATGGCTTTGTTATGAGTTCAAATTATAATTCTCGACCAAGAGCAGCAGAGGTTTTGGTTGAAGGAGATCAAATTTTCCTTGTAAGAAGAAGAGAAACTATAGAAGAGCTTTTAGCACTTGAAAGCATTCCTGAAATTTATTCTTAATGTCTCAATCTAAAATTCCTTTGATATATAGATTAGACTATTACGATTATCCTGTGCCAGAACACCTTATTGCTTATTATCCAGTCAAAAAACGTTCAGAAAGCAAACTTTTAGTTATAAAAAGGTCTACCTCAGAAATTATTTTTCACGAGCAATTTTCCGAGATCGAAAATTATCTAAAAGAAGGAGATCTCTTAGTTTTGAATGATACTAAAGTTTTCCCTGCAAGGCTAAAATTATGGAAAAAAACTGGTGGGGAGGTAGAGTTACTTCTTACTCAAAAGCCCGAAGGTTATCAGTTTGAATGTCAGGCTCTAATAAAGGGTAAGAGACTAAAAATAGGACAAGAGCTTTTTGATAAAGAGCTTATTAATTTTAGAGTTCTTTTGAAAGAAAATTTAGGAGAAGGCAAATTTTTAATTCTTCTCGAATCTAAGGATACTCCCTTGGAAGAGATAATTAACAAAATAGGTAAAGCACCTCTTCCTCCTTATATTAAAAGAGATCCAGAGGAATACGATTTAGAAACTTACCAAACAGTCTACGCCAAAAAAGAGGGAGCTATTGCTGCTCCTACTGCAGGTTTTCATTTTGATGAGCCTTTCTTAGAGAGGTTACAGGAAAAAGGGGTAATATTTGCTTATATCACTCTTCATGTTGGCTATGGCACCTTTGCACCTATTAAAACTCAAGATATCAGACTCCATAAATTAGAGCCAGAATATGTGGAAGTTTCTCAAGAAACTATTGAAAAAGTAGTAAATGCCCTTCAAGAGGAAAGAAGAATAATTGCCGTTGGGACCACAGTTACTCGCACTTTAGAATTTCTTGCATGGCAAGGATTTAAACCTTATAAAGGACTGTGCAGTTTTTACATTTATCCAAGCTTTGAATTTAAAGTCATTTCAGGGCTTATAACTAACTTTCATTTACCCAAGTCTTCACCGCTTCTTTTAGTTTGTGCCTTTGCAGGAAGAGATTTGATCTTTAAAGCCTATGAAGAAGCTATAAAAAAAGGATACCGTTTTTATTCTTATGGAGATGCCACTTTCATCTTGTAGATTTTGAGTTTTTTTACATTTTGAGATTTTATTAAACGGGATTAATATAATTTTTAAAAATCCATGCTCGGAATAAAAAGGTTGCAAAAATGATTAATAGAACCTTTTTAAAATTTATCAAAGTGGTCCTATCGATTTTTCTTATTTTAATTCTTTTTTCTGGATGTAATGGTCAGGATAAAAGGGAAAAAGCTCAAGAGAGAGAGGACATTATTTGTCCTCCAGGAATGAAGCCTGTAAA
>JBKBJB010000050.1:0-6494 GCA_046294055.1 Caldimicrobium sp. | reverse complement strand
GTGATCTTTTATGACCTTGTAAGGATGAAGAATATAGCTTCTTATTTGGTTTCCCCAACTAATCTCTTTCTTTGTTCCAATAAGAGATTCCTTTTTTTCTTCTATTTTTTGCTTTTCTAATTGATAAAGCTTTGATTTGAGAATCTTTAAAGCTAAACTTTTATTTAAGTGTTGGCTTCTTTCATTTTGGCAGATAACTACTATCCCTGTAGGGAGATGGGTGATACGCACTGCACTCTCTGTTTTATTTATATGTTGCCCACCGTGACCACTTGCTCTCATAGTTTCAATTTTTAGTTCTTCTGGGCGAATTTCCACTTCTATTTCTTCCTCTATCTCAGGTATAACAGTAACAGAAACGAAAGAAGTGTGTCTTTTAGCATTGGCATTAAAAGGAGAAATTCTAATAAGTCTATGAATCCCCTTTTCTCCTTTGAGAAGGCCATAAGCCCATTCACCTTCCACATGAAGAACAGCATTCTTAATCCCAGCCTCTTCCCCGGCTAAATAGTCTATCAACTTAACTCTATACCCTTTTTTTTCTGCCCAGCGAGTATACATTCTTAAAAGCATTTCAGCAAAATCCTGTGCATCGGTCCCGCCTGTTCCTGCGTGAAGGCTAACAATGGCAGAAGAATGATCATATTCTTCAGATAGAAGTATTTTTGACTCCTCTGCTTCAAAGAGAACCTCAAAATTTCGTAAATCTTCGAAAAAGGCCTCTAATAGGTCTACCGAATTTTCTTCTTTATAGAGATGGTACCATTCTAAAAGATCTTGGAACTTCTTCTCCAAATTTTCAAAAAGGTTAATACGTTCCAAATGTTGGGCTCTTAGTTTTAGAAGGTGTTTTAATTCCGGGGAGTTCCAAGAGTGAATATTCTGTATCTTCGCCTCTATTTCCTCTAATTTTCTTTTTAAACTAAGAAGGTCAAAGACACCTCCTTAAATCTTCAAGCCTTTCCTGATATTGCCTTAAAATTTTTTCTAAGTCTATATTTTTATAAAGAAGAGCGATGTCATTTTTATTTTTTAATTTTTCTCTTTGAGTTTCTCCTCTCATAAACCCTAAAACCTCCGTGCTTAATATAATACAAAATCTTTAAATTTAAAGGGAACTAAAACTTGGGTTTTTTAAACAAGAGATAGGGTTTGAAAATCCTATCTAAAATGATTGAGGCAGCTGAGCGCACTGATAAATGATTATAATAATCAAGTCTTCCCCATATAGGCTCTAAAAAATAATCACATTTTTCAAGAATGGCATCTTCTAACCCCCAAGCCGTGCCAAGGATTAATCCAATCGGTTTCTTCCAGAGAAGTTCTCTTACTTCTTCTGTGGTTATATAGGGTCTCTTAGGTGAAGCATCCGTCCCGATGAGAAGAGGTTTAATACCTTCTTTTTCTTTTATTTCTTCTAAAGCCTCTTCCAAAGTGGGTACAATTTTTAGCAACTTTATCGCTTCACTTCTTAGGGGATTATAAGTTTTACCACTCCCTGTAAGCCAGTGGTCTATTAAACGCTTAGCAAATTCTCTTTGCTCTTTTAGAGGCTGTGCAATATAAATTTTCTCTACTCCATATGTTCTACCTAACCGGGATAAATCATGTAAATCTATATTGGCTATAGCAGAAACAATGATCTCTCTTCTTTTGTTATAAACAGGATAATGCAAGAGAAATAAATAGAGCTTGTGATTTGATAAGAATTTTTTTACTATAGTAAGATCTTGATTAGTAAGAACGGCTTTAGATAAAAGTTCAGGTCTCCTTTTAAGGGTTATTTTTAGGGATTGCTCTCTTCTAAATTGTTCTATTTTTTCGTGGTCTCCAGAAAGAAGTACATCAGGAACCTTTAGGCCTAAAAAATCAGCTGGCCTTGTATAGCAGGGATGTTTTAATAAACCCGAAGTAAAAGACTCTTTCTCTACTGAATCTTTTTTTCCTATTACACCTGGAATTAATCTACTTATTGCTTCTATTAAAACAAGAGCTGCCACTTCTCCTCCAAAAACTACAAAATCTCCAATAGAAATTTCCTCATCTACAAAATATTTTCTTATCCTTTCGTCAATCCCTTCATAGCGACCACAGAGAAGGAGTAAACTTTCTTCTTTTGACAGTTCTTGAGCAAGCTCCTGATTAAAAAGCTTTCCCTGGGGTGATAGATAAATAACCTTGGTAGCAGGGTCCTTTTCTTTTATATGAGTTATAGCACGATAAAGAGGTTCGGGTTTAAACACCATACCTTCTCCACCACCATAGGGTTCATCATCAACCACTTGATGCTTATCTACGGTGTAGTCTCTGAGATTATGTAGAATTACATCTATGATACCTTTTTTTATAGCCTTTCCTAAAAGTCCTACTTGTAAAGGTGATGAGAAGTATTCAGGAAAAATGGTAACTATATGAAAACGCATAGGTTATTTTAATAAAATTAACCCTGACTGGCTACTAAATCTTCAATATCCTTAACAAGGATTATGCTCTCCTTTAGGTCTACTTTTTCTACATAATCCTCTACCAAAGGGAGATAAAAATTCTTTTTTGTCCCTTTAATTAAAAGTAGCTGATAATCTCCCATTGGGATAACAGCCTTTACCTTGCCCCATTTTCTTTTTTTTGAGTCGATAACCTTTAGACCTTCTAATTGATAAAAGTAGAATTCATTCTCCTCTAACTCAGGTAACTGGGACCTATCACAGTGCAAAAATCGATTTTTCAGCGTTTGAGCCAATTCAAAAGAAAGATTTTCTAATGATAATAGGTAGATATTATATCCAGGGCCTTTTTTAAGGCTTTTTATTTTTAAAGGTTTATCCCATTCCTTTTCAAGGTAAAGTTCTTTTATGTTAGATAGAAGGTCAAGATTAGTAGTTAAAAGGGCAACCTTTAGGTCGCCCTTTAATCCATGTGGTGAAAGAATTTTAAAAAGGGGAATAAATTTCGGTTTTTGCAATGAGTAATTATTCAATTATTTCTAAGACAACTCTTTTTTTAAATTTACTTCCCGCTGCGCCAAGGATAGTTCTAATAGCTTTTGCAGTTCTACCCTCTTTACCAATTATTTTACCCAAATCTTCTTTTGCCACTCTTAATTCAATAACAGAGGTTTGCTCTCCTTCAATTTCGTTAATTTGGACTGCTTCTGGCTTATCCACCAAGAGCTTAGCAATTTGCTCCACTAAATCTTTAAGTCTGCTCATCTCTCTCCTCCTATCCTGAATTAATTAGATAAGTCCTTCCCTTTTTAATAATGCCCTAACTGTTTCCGTAGGTTCTGCTCCCCTTTCTAACCATAATTTTATTTTATTTGGGTCTATTTTAAATTCATAGGGTTCTTTTAAGGGATCATAATAGCCTAAGATATCTATAAATTTTCCATCTCTTGGGGCACGCGAATCAGCTACAACCACCCTAAAAAAGGGTCTCTTTTTTCTGCCCATTCTCATTAGTCTTATTCTAACTGGCACCTCTGTTCCCTCCTCTTCTCTATTCAATTTAGAATAAAATAACACTTATTTAAAAAATTACAATGCCTATATTTTGAATAGGTAAGGGTTATTTGATAATGCCAAAGATGGTGAGTTAAAATTTCCTTTTTCAGATGTTTGATAATTAGCGGTTTTTACTCGTTTCCTCAGGTCAGATGAAAAGATATCTAAATAACAAACATCTTTATAATTTTACAAGAATTTCTGGTTCACCTAAGACTTCATAGGCTGAGCTGTTTTTTATAGCTATCTCTAAAAGGCCTTCACTTCCGAAAAGGGCAATTATTTCTTTATCTTGCCCTTCTGCATAAGTGTTAACCAAGCGCACCTTTTTCATGTTTACCCATACCTCAAAGGGCTTACTAATTATATCTTTAGAAAAATTTGTAATTAAGTTTCCAAAGTGGTCAATTAGCCAAATAGATAGCTTGTATCCACCAGGTATAATTTCCGGTTCTGGAAAAGGAATAGTTTTTAGTTGATCCTTTGAAATAGGTATGGTCCAGCCCTCTAAAGGTTCTTCATTTAAAAGCTTAGCAACTGAAATAGCAAAAAGATCTCTTGCTTGAAAGGTGAAACTATAAGGTGCTTTTAAAACTCTTGGCTTTACTATCTCATAGCAAGTTACATCTTTATTTTTTAAAATAAAGGAAAATATACCGTTATCAGGTCCTACAAAAAAGTAATTTTCACTTACAAGAAGGATTGCGTTTCTTTCAGTTCCAACCTCAGGGTCTACCACTGTTAAAAATATGGTACCAGAAGGAAAATAATTGTAAGAAAACTTAAGATAAAGAGCCGCTCTTTTTACATCTTGGGGAGGAATTTCATGAGTGATGTCAACAAATAAAGGATATATCTTTTTGACCTCATTAAGGATTCTTCCTTTTACAACACCAACATAATGATCTTTATATCCAAAATCTGTAAGAAATGCTACAATTCTTGGAAGGTTAAAGGGGTAAGAGTTCAACTTTCCCTCCTTCTTTCTCTTTTTTTTGAGCTTTTTTAGAGTGTTGAAAAAGCAAATTTTTAATAAATGCAGGGTCTGGCTTTCCTTCTATTATACTTGCTACAGGAGAAGGTTCGCTTAGAGTATATAGTGGTAAAAGATTCTTTGCAAGGTCTATTAATCTTTGATTTTCTTCCTTATTTCTTCCAAGTATGAGCCAGAGATCCTTTTCAAAGTAGTGTTTTCCAAAGGTCAATAGTTCAGCAGTAAGTGGTGTTAAAGTTCGCCTTTCTTTTATAATTTTAAGTACCCGACTTCCTATTACTTGGTCAGTAAGAAGGCATCCACCTGCAGGTGTCGGTATTTCTTTTAAGTCAAAAGCTTTGGCAAGTTCTAATTGAAAGTTTCTTTGTCTTCCTCTATGAGCATAGAGATGTTCTCTGTTAATTAGGCCTTTTATTTCTGGCTCTGTTTCTTTTAATAATTTGGCAGAAAGAGGTCTAAGTAGCATTCCCTCTACTCCTGCTTCTTTTTCTATTCTTTCTAAGGCTGTTTTGTTTTGACTCATAGGTCTTTGTCCTAACACTTCTCCTGTTGCAATAAAATCTGCATTAAACTTTTCCATAAAAGATTTAGCTTTTTTGAGAAAAAAAATTTTGCAATCTATGCAGGGGTTAGCATAATCACCATATCCAAATTTAGGTTTTTTTAAGATCTCTAAATATTCTCGTGTAACATCAAATACATAGGCTTCATCAAAACCAAGAGCTTGGCATTTCTTTTGATAAATTTCTGGATTTTTTTTATATTTCCATCCAAAAAAAGGGGTTATAAAGCGTACAGCTATAACTTTTATATTTTCTCTTTTTAGAATTAAACCAGCTAAGGTACTATCTAATCCTTCAGAAAAAAGTAAGATGGCTTTAGATATGTGCATTAAAGAGTGCCTTTCAGGAATTTCAAGGCAAGTTCTGTGTTATTTTTATCTCCAAGCATTCTGGCAAGTTCTTGTAATCTTTCCTTGCCTTCCACTTTTCTAAAAATAGTTCTGCTTTCATTTTCACCAAGATATTTTTCTACTACAAAGTGATGGTCTGCTAAACGGGCAATCTGTGGAAGATGTGTTATACAAATGATTTGGATCTCCTTAGAGAGCTCTTTTAATTTTTCCCCAATCTTAAAAGCAGTTTCACCCCCAATACCTGTATCTACTTCATCAAAAATAAGCGTGCCAACACCTTGGCTTTCCTTCATTAGGCTTCTTAAGGCCAAGTATATGCGGGAAAGTTCCCCTCCTGAGGCAACCTTTTCAATAGAACGAGGAGGTATTCCTGGATTAGGAGAAAATAAAAATTCTATTTCATCTAATCCTAAATTAGTAAGATTAGAAGGAAGGACTTCTTTTCTTTTAATGGTTATTTCAAATAAAGTCTTTTCCATTCCCAATTGATGCAGCTCTTTTAAAATAAGCTCTTCTACTTTTCCTTTACCTTTTTTCCTTTCTTCGCTTATATGTAGAGCCAGTTCCAGTAGGTTTTTTTCTATTTTTTCTACCTGGGAGGTGAGCTTTTGCAGGTCCTCTTCACCTGTTTCAACCAAGGAAAGCTCCCTCTTTAGCTCCTCTTTTAAAAGAATTAATTCTTCTGTGCTTTTTCTATACTTCTTCTTAAGCCTTTCATATTTTGCTAAGCGAGATTCAATCTCGTCAAGATCACGATCATCCTCAGGGAGACTATTTTCTAAAGTTTGGATTTCTCTTTCTAACTCTTTTATTTCATAATAGAGACCCTGTATACTTTTTTCTCTCTCAATCATTGTAGGCTCAAGGTGAGCTAACTTTTGTAAATAATTTATAGATAAAGCAAGATGGTCCTGTGCTTGATTTAAGGAATTTTTTAAAAGAAAGATAAGTTCTTTGATCTGTGTTAAGTGTTTCAATCTATCTCTTAATTTCAAAAGTTCTTCTTCCTCCTTAGGGTCAGGTTTTAATTCCTCGAACTCTGAAATTTGAAAGAGTAAATAGTCCTTTCTAAGTGATGCTTCAT
>JBKBJB010000004.1:0-17650 GCA_046294055.1 Caldimicrobium sp. | reverse complement strand
CTTTCAAAGCTTCTTTACAGTCCTTTTTTATGCCTCCCTTTTGGGCGTAATTACCTTCGTTCTGTTTGTGGTTTATAAAAAATTTTTAAAGAAAGAAGAAATTTTAGCTTTAAGAGAAGCCTTAAAAGAAGAAATCCCATTTGGTCCCTTTTTAAGCTTAGGAGCGCTTCTCTATCTCTTTAATTTTCAAATTCTGTTATAAAATGGCTGTTATAAAATGGGGGATGATCTAAGGATTTACAGTTATAATCTTTCCGCTTGCTCTGACTCCTGAACCAAATGTATTTTTCTAATGGGGAAGGGTATCTCTATGCCTTCTTTTTTATAAAGTTCATGCAATTTTTTTACAAAATCATGCATTACTTTAAAGCGAACCCCTACCTCTTTAACTGCTAAAATAATCATTAGATTTATACTATAGTCTCCAAAGCCTTGAAACCTCACTATGGGCTCAAAATCAGGATTGCAATCCGGATGGCTTTTAATAAATTCTCTAGCAAAAGTTGTAGTTACTTTTTCTACCTTTTCTAAATCTGAGTTATAGCTCACTCCAACATGTATTTTTATATGTAGCTCTTCTGTTGGAAGGTTGTAATTAACAATACGGCTTTCTGCAAGCTTAGCATTGGGAATGATAAGTAAATTGTTCGAGAGGAGCCTGATAGTGGTTGTTCTCCAATTTATATCCTCTACAAAACCCTCTTCTCCAGATTCAAGACTAATAAAGTCTCCTGGTCTTATTTGTCTTGCCATAAGAATATAAAGCCCAGAAAAAAGATTTTCTAATGTATCTTTTAAAGCCAAACCTACTGCTAAACCCGCTATTCCCAAGGTTGTAAGAAAGGGTGCAATGTTTATTCCCAAAATACTAAGAATAACTATAAAGGCTACTGCGTATATTATGGCTTTGATTAAAATTTCTAAAATAGAAACCCTATCAAGTACCTCTGTTTTTTGTAATACATAGAAATTTAGTAGTTTCACCAAAAAGTTACTTGCAAAAATAGATACAGTTATGATTAGTAAGAGTAGAGCTACTTTATTTAGATAGGCCCCAATTTTAATCGGCAGTGGAAAGAAATCTGAAAATAGTATAATAGCTAATAAGGGGATCCAAATTAAGAGATACTTTTTCAAGTTTTCAGAGAAAAATTTTAAATTCATAAAGTTAGAAGGTTAAAATTTTTACTTTAAAGGAATTTTTACTTTAAAGGCACTTGCTAATTTTTATACTTTAAAACTATTTGCTTATTTTTCAATAAGTAATAAAATGACCTCCCTTGGAAGTTTGGCAAGACATTTGTCTCAAAGGATGAGCTTATTCATGAAAACTTGAGTAGGTATAAGTAAAAGAATGTAGAGACTTAAGCTTAGAAAAAACCACTCATTAGGTAAATCTATTCATAATCCAGGAAATAATAGCACTTTTTAGTTGTAATTCCTGGTCAGGTGTTAAGGAGCTTAACCAATATTTTATCCATTTTTGTAGACGATTTAAGTGAAGCTTGGGTATTTTTTCTCCAAAAATCATTTCCATACTTCTCATATACCAAACAAAGAAAGCTTGCAATGGCATAAAACGGTATTCCATCGTAATAGGATAAAGACTTTCGTAAAAGGCTCTATTAGCAAACTTTTTTTCAGGCTCATGCGTATATCTTCTTATATTTAATTTTGAAACTCTTACCTCACTCCCGGGATTTTTTTCTAATTCCCTTAAAAATTCTAAATTTTCTTGGAAAATCCTAAGTTTTTTCTGATTTTTCCGTACAATTTCATCTTGAAGAGCTAAAAGTGCTAATGGATTTTCACGTTCCCTATAATATTTAGCGATCTTTTGCTTTAGTATAGATTTCCTTGATCTTCCTCCCATAAACTCACCTCTTTTATTTACTTTCTAAGCAAATTTGGTCTTTTCCATGTAATTCTTTGAAATAGATAGAAACATAATCAAAGGGGTCAATTTTTCTGATCTTAAGAGCAGCATAGGTAGGCTCTATAGGTAGTTCTCTCCCCCCTCTATCCACTAAAACTGCTAACTCTATCTTTTTAGGTCTTCCTAAATCTATAAGGGCATCCATGGCAGCTCTTACGGTTCTGCCAGTAAAAATCACATCATCTATCAAAATTACAATCTTATCTTCTATAGAAAATGGAATCTCTGTTTTTTTCACCTCTGGATGTGGATAAAGCCTCGTCCAATCGTCTCTGTATAATGTAATATCTAAATACCCTACAGGAATTTCTATCCCCTTTTTATTTTTTATAATTTCTCTTAGTCTATTAGTTACAGGGATGCCACCACACCGAATTCCAACAAACACTACATCGTCTAAAAAAGAATGGGCAGATAGAAGTTTAGTAACAAGCTTTCCTAAAAGATTAGATATTTTTTTCTCACCAGCTATTACTTTTCTATTTTTTTGAGATAAAATTTTTTCCATATACTTAAAATAGCCTTTTTTCAAATTTTAGCAAGGGGTAAAGGTATGGAATCTGAAGTTATCTACAGAGTTATTTATGGGGATACAGATTGTGGAGGTGTAATGTATTATGCTAACTATCTTCGCCTTTTTGAAATAGGGCGCACAGAACTTGTAAGACAAAAAGGGCTAAGCTATAAAGAAATTGAAGAAAGATGGCAAATAATTCTTCCTGTAGTAGAAGTTTATGCCAAATACAAAGCCTCAGCAAAATACGATGATCTACTCCTCATCAAAACTTCATTACAGGAGATAAAACCTTTAAAATTAACTTTCTCTTACCAAATTTTAAAAGAAAGACAAATTTTAGTTGAAGGCAAAACTATCCATATACCTATAAACCCTCAAGGAAAAATTGTAAGACTTCCTGAAGAGATACTAAAAATTCTAAAGAGTTAAACTTATATTTTAATTAAAGAAGAACAATAACATCAATAGGAGATGAATAGGAGCTATGGAATTTAAAATAGGACTTGTTGGGCTTCCTAATGTGGGTAAATCTACTATCTTTAATGCTCTAATTCAGAAATCTAAGGCTGAGGTAGCAAACTACCCATTTTGTACCATTGAACCTAATATTGGATTAGTTAGTATTCCTGATGAAAGATTAACTTATATAGCTCAAAAGGAAAAAAGTCTTAAAATAACACCAGCTTTTATTGAATTTGTTGATATTGCTGGATTAGTAAAAGGTGCCAGTGAAGGGGCAGGTCTTGGGAACCAATTTCTTTCTCATATAAGAAATGTTTCCGCTATAGCTCAAGTTCTAAGATTTTTTGAAGATGAAAATGTTGCACATGTAGAAGGAGATGTAAACCCTCTGCGGGATGCTGAAATCGTTGAAATTGAATTAATCTTGGCAGATCTACAAACTATTGAAAGAAGAAAAGAAAAAATAGCAAAACAATCCAAATCAGATAAAAAAGCTTTAAAAGAAAACGAGATTTTAGAAAAAGCTAAAAAAATTTTGGAAGATTTAAAACCTTTAAGAAGTTTTAAATCAGTATTTAGCGACGAAGAATGGCAATATTTACAAAAATCCCTTTTTTTACTTACATTAAAACCTATGATGTATATTGCTAATATTAGTGAAGAAGATCTTACTAATTTAGAGAAGAATCCCTATTATGTGGCTTTAAAAGATAAAGCTGAGAAAGAAAATATTCCCATAATTCCACTTTGTGGAAAACTTGAAGCGGAACTAATAAATCTCACTCAGGATGAACGAGAGCAATTCCTTAAGGCTTATCATTTAAAAGAATCCTCTTTACATCAGATGATTAGAGTTGGGTTCAAATTATTAAAACTAATAAATTTTTTCACTACCCAATCCAAAGAAACGAGAGCCTGGACTATAAAGGAAGGTACCACTGCAAAGGAAGCTGCAGGTGAGATCCATTCCGATATGGAAAGAGGTTTTATCTGCGCTGAAGTTATCTCCTTTAATGATTATTTAAAAGTAGAGTCTTTTCAGAAAGCAAAAGAAGCAGGGTTAATTAGATTGGAAGGAAAAGAATATTTAGTTAAAGATGGTGATATTATTTATTTCCGCTTCAATGTAACATAATTTTAAAATAAATTATACTTGACTCCCTTGGGACGAATTACTATATTATTATTATACCATGTTGATTCAGCTATATACCTCTTTTACACCCTATGAATGGATATTAACTAATAAAAAAGGGGGCTATGCCTTAGGCACGGCATTCCTTACTAATATAAGAAAGTATCACGGTTTGCTAATTGCAGGTACTTCCTCAAGTAAAAGATACCATCTTCTCTCTTCCATAGAAGAAAAAATAACTTTTCCCTCTAATCTTTATTATTTTCTTGATACCAACTTTTATCCTGATGCCCTTTATCCTGAAGGGTATAAACTTATAAAAGAGTTCTATTTAAGACCTTTTCCCACTTATTATTTCTTTTGCCCTAAAAGCAAAGAACTTTTTCTAAAAAAAAGTTTGCAGATGTCAGATGAAGACAATGCCATTCTTATTACATATGAAAATATAAGCTCCTATCCATATAGACTAAATCTAAGACCTAAGGTTACCTTTCGTGACCATCATACTCTTACATATACTAATGATTGGAAAGAGTATAGCCTTGAAATCAATAAAAAAGAGGCGCTCCTTGTCAAGGGAGACTTAGCTCTTTTTCTTTATTTAAATAAAGGAATAATTAAAGAAGAACCAATTTTTTATTACCAAGTCTATTACCCTTTAGAGGAATTAAGAGGCTATTCAGCAAAGGAAGATCTTTTTTCTCCTTACTTAATAGAAGTAGAATTAAAACCTGGAGAAACTCTTCATTTGCTTTTTTCTGATCATGCCCTCTTAGAGCCTTTAAAAAAAATAAAACTCATTCAAGATCGCTACGAAAAATTTTTTAATCTCTCTTTTGATAATCAACCTTTTAAGGAAGAAGCTCTATCTACCTTATTGGAACTTATGCTTAGAGATTTTATAATTGAGGGAGATATTATTGCAGGCTATCCCTGGTTTTACTGTTGGGGAAGAGATACCTTCATTGGACTTCCTGCTCTTTTTTATCTTAAGGAGGGAAAAGAGCTTTCCTTAAATATTTTCAACAATTATATAAAGAGGCTAAAAAAGGGACTAATTCCTAATGTAGTAGGTACAGAAGAAGAGACAAATTATAACGCTGTAGATAGCACTCTTTGGTTTCTCCTGCGTGTCTTTGAATTTCTTCAAATTTATAAAGGAAAAATTAGCAAAGAATTAAAAAAGAAATTACTTTCCCCTTTCGAAGAGTTTTGTGATGCTTTAATTTTAGATACAAAACTACCCTTTTATTTAGATTCAGAGGATGGTTTGATAGAAATACCTGATACAATCAATAAGGCTCTTACTTGGATGGATGTAGTAATTGATGGAAAACCTCTTACACCACGCTACGGCAAACCTATTGAAATTTCCTTTCTTTGGCACAATGTCTTAAAATTTTCTCTAAAATACTTCTCTAAAAGCTTTATCAAAAAATACAAAATTGAAGAATATCTCGCAAAGCATGAACTAAGTTTAAAGAAATATTTTGGTGAAAATCTAATAGCAGACAGAATTTACCAAGGAGAGCCTATTTATGAAATTCGACCAAATTTTGTTATAGCTTTGAGTTTACCCTATACACCTGTAGGTGAAGAAAATTTAAAAAAAGCTATAAAATTAGCTCAAGAAGAACTTTTTACACCCTATGGATTACGATCCCTTTCTCCTCGGCATCCCGAGTTTAAAAGAAAATACTTTGGGGATCAATATCAAAGGGACTTAGCTTATCACAATGGAAGTGTTTGGGTATGGCTTCTCTATCCTTATGGGATGCTACTTAAAAAAGTGTTAACAAAAGAGAAATACTTTAATACACTAAAAAAAATTCTCCATCCTTTCCAGGAACTTATTCTTAGTAGGAAAATAGGAAGTATTCCTGAATTATATGATGGAGAAAATCCTTATTTCCCCAAGGGTGCTCCTGCTCAATTTTGGTCTGTCACAGCGCTATATCTTTTAGAGAAAGAAAGGGAAATTCTAAGTAAAGGAGGAAAATAAATGAATGTCCTTATGCTTACTTGGGAATATCCGCCCTTCATCGTTGGCGGATTAGGAATGGCTTGTTATGGATTATTTAAAGCTTTAGCAGAATTGGGAGTAACTATTAAAATGATTTTACCCACGAAAGAAGAAGTTTTTTACCAAATTACCAACCCTATGGAAGCAGATTTTCCCATTGCTCGAAAAGAAAATGGATTAAAAGTAGACCCAAAACCTCTACGATTTTTGCCTTTTTTATATGAATTTCCAGAAGAATCTGTCTATACTACGATAAAAGAATTAATTCCAAAAAGTATTCAAGAAATGCTTCCATCACTTCCTTTAGGTTCCAAGGAAATACCCAGCGAGGTATTAGAGAGGATTAAATTTCTCTTATCACAATACAATAATGTAGTCCTAAAGGTAAGATTATATACGGAGAATGTATTAAAAATTGCTCAAAAAATTTCCTTTGATATTGTTCATGCTCATGATTGGCTAACCTATCCAGCAGGTCTTTATTTAAAAAAAGTTTTTAAAAAACCACTTATAATGCATATTCATGCCACAGAATTTGACAGAGCTTTAGGCTTCGGGCATCCTCTTATTCATGAAATTGAATATTTGGGGCTACACTATGCGGATAAGATAATAGCAGTTTCACATTATACAAAAGGAATTATCCTGGAGCACTATTTTGTGCCAGAAGAGAAAATAGAAGTTGTCCATAATGCCCTTACTGTAAGAAGGCTTTATCCTGAAAAAAAGAAAAAATTTAAAAAACCTGTTGTACTTTTCTTAGGAAGATTAACACCCCAGAAAGGTCCTAAAGTTTTCTTAGAAATAGCCAAAAAAGTTGCGGAGCAGTATAAAGATGTGCTCTTTGTGATTGCAGGTGCAGGTGAAATGGAAAGGGAGCTTATGTTAGAAGCAAGTGCTTTAGGTCTTGGCACTCAAATTTTATTTATAGGCTTTTTAAATCGTGAAGAAGTTGAGGAAGCATTAAATTTAGCTGATATTGTAGTTATGCCTTCTGTTTCTGAACCCTTTGGTATAGTTGCTTTAGAAGCGTTATATTTTGGCTGTGCCCTTATCATCTCCAAACAATCCGGAGCCTCAGAAGTAATTCAAAATGCTTTTAAAGTAGATTTTTGGGATATTGATAAAATGGTTAACATTATAATTGATTTATTAACACATCCAGAAAAATTGAAAGAAATTCAGCTTTATGCTAAAAATGAAGCTAAAAAATTTTCTTGGAGTGTACCTGCTAAAAAAATTCTAAACATTTATCAAAGTTTGTTAAAATAAAATCATGTTATATATAATTTTTTATTTTCAAGTCCATCAACCATTCAGGATTTCTAAATATCATTTTTTTGATATTGGCACAGATAAGCCCTATTTTGAGGAGGAGTTAAACAAATATATATTTAACAAAGTTGCTGATAAATGTTATCTTCCTACTAACTTCCTATTTGCAGAACTTATTCATCAATCAGAAGGAAGATTTAAAATCTCTTATAGCCTTACAGGCACTTTTATTGAGCAAGCAAAGCTTTATAGACCCGATGTTTATAAATCTTTTTTAGAATTATACCAAACAGGCGGTGTAGAACTTCTTGCTGAAACATACTATCATTCCCTTGTCTCTATTTTTGATTGGGATGAGTTTTTAGAACAAGTAAGTGCTCATATTGAGATAATGGAGAAGGAATTTGGTACAACTCCCACAGTATTCAGAAATACTGAATTAATTTATTTTGATAAACTTTCAGATGTTTTAACGAATTTTCCTTTTATAAAGACTATCTTAATAGAAGGAGCAGACCGCATCCTTATGGGAGCTTCCCCTCTTTATCCCAGATTATCCCATAATCATGCCCATTTACTTTTACTTAAACATTACAAACTTTCAGATGATATTGCCTTTCGTTTTAGTGATAGAAGCTGGAGGGAATATCCTTTAACAGCGGAAAAATATGTAAAATGGATTAAAGATTTGACTTTATTAGAAAAAGAAGGGAAAAACCTTTATTTAGGACTTTTTATGGATTATGAAACCTTTGGAGAACATCAATGGAGAGAAACGGGCATATTTGAATTTATAGCAGAGGTAATTCGTCTCCTTTTAAAAGAAAAAGAAATTGCCTTTTTATTCCCTTCTGAGGTGTATTCAACACTAAATTATTCGCCTAAGACACTTTTGGTTCCCACTCCCACTTCTTGGGCTGACACAGAAAGAGATTTATCTGCCTGGCTTTCAAATCCATTACAATGGAATGCTATGAAAACAGTCTATGAATTTCTAAGAGAAGCAAAAAAGAGGGGCAAAAAAGACCTAATTTCAGACTTAAAGAAATTAACTACTTCAGACCATTTTTATTATATGTGTATAAAATATTTTCAAGATGGTGATGTTCATAAATATTTTTCTCCTTATGACCTGCCAGAAAATGCCTATAGATATTTTATGAATGTTTTAAAAGATATAGAAGAAAAATTGGAGGAATAGCTATGGAGTTTAAAAAATTTTTTGTTTATCCTCGTTTTCCTGAAAGCTTAGAAAAATTAGTTACTATTTCCTATAACCTGTGGTTTACTTGGGACTTTGGAGCTTTATCTCTTTTCTATAAGATGGACGCTGATCTTTTTAGAAAAGTAAATCGAAACCCCATAAAATTTATTCACCTTTTATCAAAAGAAAAAATTGAAGAACTTGCTAAGGATAAAAGGTTTCTAACGGAGCTTCAAGAAATTTGGGAACGTTTTGAAATTTATTTAAAAAAAAGACATCCTATAATTAGTTCTCTTGAGCTTTCAAAAGAAGATTTAATTGCTTATTTCTCTACAGAGTTTGCTCTACACGAAGCCTTACCTATTTATGCAGGTGGTTTAGGAGTGCTTGCTGGAGACATCCTTATGGGAGCATCAGATTTGGATATCCCTTTGGTCGGTGTAAGTCTTCTCTATAACAAGGGTTATTTTAAGCAAACCTTAGATCCTTTGGGAATGCAAAAAGAAGAACCAGAAAAAATTGATAAATTTTTAAACATTCTGAGGGAAGTAAAAGATGAAAGCGGTAATCCCCTCTCCATTGAAATTAAGCTTATTGATGGACCTATTAAGATTAAGGTGTGGAAAGTGGAAGTTGGCAAAAGAATTTGTCTTTTTTTGGATACCGACCATCCAGAAAATCCACCAGAAGTGAGAGCAATACTTGATTATCTATATACAGCTGATCCTGAAATTAGATTAAAACAGGAAATTATCTTAGGCATGGGAGGATATGAGGTCCTTAAAAAAATGGGACTTTGTCCTAAATTATATCACTTAAACGAAGGACATTCAGTTTTTGTTATCCTTTCAAGACTAAAAGAACTCATGCAAGAAAAAGGACTAACCTTTGAAGAAGCAAAGTTATATATTCAAGAAACTACCCTCTTTACTACGCACACTCCACTTATATCTGGAAATGAACATTTTGACATAAAATTGATAGAAAAATACTTAGGCCCTGAAATGTCTTCCCTTGGATTAACTATAGATCATTTAATTGAATGCGGCTGTATTTTAGGTGATAAAACCATTTTTTGGCTCCCCGCTATGGCCATAAGAAACTTTCGATACATTAATGCAGTGTCTAAACTTCATCAAGAAACAACCAAAAAAATGTGGCATTCACTATTTGAAAATTGGCTTCTTGAAGAGGTTCCTATTGACTATGTAACCAATGGCGTGCATTGGAGATGGCTCTCAGAACCTTTTAATGATTTATTAGTTAAATATGTAGATCCGGACTTCAGATTTTTAAGCCCAGACGACCCTGCCTGGGAAGAAATACTTAATATTCCTGATGAAGAAATCTGGGAAGCTCATAAAAAAAATAAACAAAAACTTATAAATCTTATAAATAAACATTTAGAAGAAGAACTGATGAAAAGTGAATATCGGAAATTAGCAAGAAAATGGAACTTTCCTCTTAAAAGGTTTACTCTTATCGTGGGATGTGCACGAAGAGTAACGGACTATAAAAGAAACACTCTCATACTTTTTGATAAAGAGCGCATCTTGAAGATTTTACAAGATGCAGAAAGGCCCATCTTATTTGTCTTTGCTGGAAAAGCCCATCCCAAAGATTTGCAAGGAAAAAAGATGATTCAAGAATTGCTTGAGTTTAGAGAAAAAAATCACTTAGAAGATAAGATCATATTTTTAGAAAATTATGACCTTCATATTGCAAGATATATTGTCTGGGGCTCTGATGTTTGGCTTAATACACCTTATAGACCTATGGAAGCAAGTGGAACTTCGGGTATGAAAGCTTGCCTAAACGGAGTTTTGAACCTTAGTGTCTTAGATGGCTGGTGGGCAGAAGGATATGATGGCACTAATGGTTGGGCAATATATCCAAAAGAAGGTCTTCCCCCATATAATAATTATGAAGCAAATCAAATTTACTCCTTGCTTGAAGGAGAAATAAAAGACCTTTTTTATCAAAGAGATGAAGAAGGTATCCCCAGAGAATGGGTAAAAAAAATGAAAAGAGCTTTCTACATCGCTTGTAAAAATTTCTCAATAAATAGAGTTCTATTAGATTACTTTAAAAAATTTTATGAACCTATGTTTAAAACAGAAAAATTACTTGCAGCAGATAATTATGCTTACCTAAAAAAATTAAATGAAGAAAGAAAACTACTTGCGCAAAACTGGAACAAAATTAAAATTTTAAAATTTGCAACTAACATTGAAACCGAAGTTATCTGGGAAGAATCAGAGCTTATTGTCTCTGTTGAAGTTGAATTAGGGAACATCCCCCCAGAATTAATAAAAGTTGAATTAATTTGTATTAAGGAAAAAAGCATAGATGAAATTGATGGAAGTAAAGAGATAGATTTTCAGCCTTTGGAGTTAGAAAAACTGGAACAATCCAAAGCTTTTTATACCCTTAGATCTCCTCTTTATGGCCATGGTTTAAGAAAATTGGGAGTTAGAGTCATACCTGCTAATCCAATAATAAGAAAAGCTTATCCAGAAATGATAAAATGGTATTAAAAATATTGATTTGGTATTCTTGCTTTATTTAAAAAATGCCTTATACTTTAAATATAAGCAAGCTATAGGAGCATCCTATGGAGTATATTGTATATGTCTTTTTAGGACTTTCTGTAGTAGCTTTACTCATATTATTTGTAATTGCCGTAAAGATTACTCAATTAGTGAATAGATTAAATGATGGTTTAGTTTTGCTTCCTGCTTTAATTGAAAAACTTAAATCTTCTACCGAAAAACTACAAGATAATTTAAATACATCTAAAGGGACTTTAGAAAATCTTAATCATATAATAAGTGAACTTAAAATTGTCCCATCTATTTTAAACGAAATTAAAGATACTATAAATGATTTTGAAAAATTTCTTCAAGGGCAAATTGAGGTTATTAAAGATGATTTGCATTTTACTTTAGAAGATGCAAGAGAGGTTTTAAAGGATGCAAAAAGCATATCTACAGAAATAAAAAATAGAACTGTACAGGTTTCTCAAGGACTTGATCCATTATTAAAAGAAGTCACAAGCACTCTCTCAACAGGTAAGCAATTTATAGAACACTTTAATCTTACTATCAAAAAAGCTTATATTGAGATTAATGCTTTAACTACAGCTTTATCTGAAATAGTAAAAGGTTTTAAAAAGATCTTAAAAATTTAAAAGGAGGAAAAAAATGGAAGGAAAAAAATTGGCCTATTGTTTAACCTTTTTAGCTGGAGCAGTTGTTGGAGCGGTAGTAGCGCTTCTATATACACCTGCAAGTGGAACAGAAATAAGAAGAAAAATTAAAGAAACAGCAGGTGAAACAGCAGAAAAAATAAAAGAGGAAACTTCCTTAATAAAAGAAAAGGTCTCAGAACTAATAGAGAAAGCAGAAACAGAGCTTGAAGAATTAAAAAATACAGCAATGAATTTTATTGAAAAGAAGAAGGAATCTGTAGCTGAAACAATAGAAAAAGCAAAAGAAGCAGCTTTGCAAAAGAAAGAAGAATTAGCAGAAAAATTTTTTAAAAAAGAGGAAGAAAATATCTAAAATCCAATCTACCAATTAAACTTTTCTTTTAGGATTCTAAAGTAGGTTTTTGAAGGAGATGGAATTAATTTAAGGAATTTTTCAGCTTTTTTAAAATAAACTGTAGACTCGGGTGCTATAAACCAATTCTCTTGCCCATCTAAAAGAAGATGAATTTCTTCTTTAGCTCCGCTAACTCTTATTTCTATCAAAAAATCTTCAGGTATTAAAAAAGGTTTATGATTTATTTTAAAGGAACAAATAGGAGTTAATATAAAGGCTTTAATATTAGGATGAACCACAGGTCCACCTGCTGATAAATTATAAGCTGTAGACCCTGTGGGAGTACTTATGATTAAACCATCACCATAGACATCAATAAAATCTTCTCCCATAATGGTTACTTTTAGAGTAATAATCTTCCCTAAGGGACCTTTTAATAAAGCAGCCTCATTTAAGACTACACAAGTCTGCTCTTGATATTGAACCTCAAGCAAGGTTCTTTCCTCAAAGCCAATCTCCCCTTTTTGCCATAGATCAAACAGGAGAGGTAATTCTGAAAGTGTGATTTCTGTTAGGAAACCAAATTTACCCATATTAACACCGACGATAGGAAGGTCCAATTGATAGGCTAAAGGAACAGCCCTAAGAAAAGTGCCATCTCCACCAAGAACTAAAATGCCAGAAAACTCCTCTTTTCTTAATCTGCCAGAGTTAGCAAACTCTTTAAAGTCAACGAGTTCTATATCAAAGTGATCTATAATTTTTGCAAATTCTTCAGGAATTTTTAAATTTTCCTTCTTTAAAAAAAGGAACCTCATCCTTTTTGCCTCTATGAGAAAATACCTAATGATAAAGGCCTTGTCAAGAACTTTTTAAAGATTACTATAGTATTTATCATGTATCCTAAAATCAGACGGAGACAAACAAGAATTGTTTATGTCGGGTCAGTTGGTATAGGAGGAAATTTTCCAATTCGTGTTCAAAGTATGACTAATACTGACCCGAGGGATGTTAAGGCAACCATAAAACAGATCTACGACCTTTCACAAGCAGGATGTGAAATAGTAAGGATTGCTTTACCAGATGAAAAAGCCGTAAAGAGTTTGAAAGATATTGTACATGAAAGCCCTATACCCATTATTGGAGATCTTCACTTTGCTACAACCTTAGGTGAAAAAGCCATCGAGGCAGGGATTGCAGGCATTCGTATCAATCCAGGAACCTTTAAAAACAAAGCCTCCTTAGATAGACTAATTCAATTATGTAAAGAGAGAAATATTTGTTTGCGCATAGGTATTAATGCTGGTTCCTTAGAAAAGGAGGTGTTAAAAAAATATAAAACCCCCTCTTATAAAGCTATGGTAGAGAGTGCTATAAGATGGGTCACATATATTACTGAAAAATTTGATTTTTATAATATAAAAGTATCTCTTAAATCTTCCAATTGGTGGGAGACAGTAAGGGCGTATGAAGTCTTTTCTAAAAAATTAGATTTTCCCTTACATATAGGAGTTACTGAGGCAGGAGGGACAATTCCAGGTACTATAAAAAATACTATGGCTGTAAGTTATCTCCTCTTAAAAGGTATAGGAGATACTATAAGAATTTCTCTAACCGCAGACCCTTTAGAAGAAGTTTATGTAGCTTACGAAATTTTAAAAAATTTGGGGCTACGAACTCTTCATCCAGATATTATCGCCTGCCCCACATGCGGAAGGTGTGAAATAAATCTTATGGACCTCTACAAAAAAGTTGAAAACTGGGCAAAAGGAATAAAAGCAAATTTAAAAATTGCGGTTATGGGCTGTGTAGTAAATGGGCCGGGCGAAGCTAAAGAAGCTGACCTTGGGATAGCTGGAGGAAAAGGCGTAGGAATTATTTTCAGAGAAGGAAAAATTATCAAAAAAGTTAACGAATCAGAACTTTTAGAAACTTTTTTTAAAGAAATTGAAAACTTTCTAAAAGAACATCCCGAAAGACTTATTCCTTAAGTGCTTTCAATAAATTATAAAGCTCTTTAGATGAAATTTGGTATTTTTCTCTTAATTTTTTAACTATCTCCCGCGGTCTAAAGTTTTCCCTTTTAAAATTTAAAATATCTTTTTTAATATCCTCCAAATTTATGCTCTTTCTGTTTTCTTCCCTTTCTAACCTTGGACCAATTATCAAGGTTATCTCTCCTTTTATTTCCTCAATATGTAAAAGGTCTGTTAAAGTGGATATTTTTAGCTCTTCATGCACTTTGGTTAATTCTCTCGCCAAAAAAACTTCTCTCTCCCCCAAATACTTTACCAAAGATTTGATAGTTCTATTGAATCTATGAGGCGGTATGAATAGCACTATAGGTAAATCTGGAGGTAGTTTTTTTAACTTATTTTCTATTTCTTTTTCTTTTCTTGGTAGAAATCCTAAAAAAATAAAACCTTGAGATAAATCAAAAGGGCAAACAGAAAGTGCAGTTGTTAGAGAAGAAGGACCAGGAATAGGAACAATTTTTATATCTTCTTCATAGAGGCGTCTCACTAAAAGATTACCAGGGTCGGAGAGAAGAGGAGTACCTGCTTCACTACAAAGCGCTATCTTCTTCCCGTCCTTAAGCCATTGCACTACTTGATCTTCTTTAATCTTCTCAACTTCTTTATAAAAACTTATTACCTTTTTAGGTGATATTTTATAGGAATAAGCTAACTTTTTAAAACTTCTTGTGTCCTCTGTTAAGACTATATCTACCTCATTTAAAACTTCTATAGCCCTAAGAGTGATATCTTTGAGATTTCCTATAGGTAGAGCAACAATATATAATACACTCAAAGGAACCTACTTCTCTTTACATTCGTTGCACAACCCAGTAAAGACCACTTGGAATTCTTCAATTTCCACATCTTTTAGGTCTTCAGGGATAGCAATATCAAAATGTTTTTCCACATCCATTATCTTTCCGCATTTTTTGCAGACAAAATGATGGTGAGGATGAGTAGATGGATCAAATCTTTTCTTTGAACTATCTAAAGAAAGTTCCTTCACTAATCCCTTTTTTATCAACACTTCAAGAGTATTGTATATAGTTGCAAAGGACATACTTGGAAAACGATCTTTTAAAGCATTATAGATGTCCTCTGCTGAAGGATGTTCTGTTGTTTTTTCTAAATACTCTATAATAGCTAATCTCTGGGGTGTTAATTTTAACCCCAAATTTTTATAAAAATTAAGTTTTTCTTCTTTGGTGGTTAGACCTTTTTTCATTTTTACTTCCTCTCAAATAATTTTTATTTTAAAATTGGATTTTATTATAATTTTAAACCTTATTTTTTATTTTTCAAGTTATTATCCTGATTTAATTCTTCAAAAGAAATTTTTTTTAATCCCTGACAAGAATTCCGAATTAGTTGAAAATTTTCTTTATCTTTAAAGATGATAGGTGGAAAGGGCCATTCTTTACATTTGTTGGGTTTTACCGGATGGATTTTACATAACCTTTTTTCTTGATCAAAAAAAATACAATATCCGTTCTTAATTTTCATTTCTTTTCTTGAGGTGCCTTTAAACACGATGAAATTTTTAAGAAAATCTTCTATGGAAATTCCCAAATATTGGGCGATATTTTGAATTTCTTCATCACTTAAAGAAACGGTGCTTTCACCTCTACAACACTCTCCACATCTTTGGCAAACGAAGCGTTCCATAATTACCTATAGGGTAATGGATCTTTAACTCCTGCCTCTTTAAAGGCTTTTAACCTAATTTTACAAGAGCTACATTTACCACAGGCTATTTCATTATCTTTATAACAGGACCAAGTGAGATGAAAAGGAGTTCCTAATTTAACTCCTAATTGGACAATCTCTTTTTTGGAAAGGTTTATTAAAGGTGTAGCTATTTCAATTTGGGTGTCTGGTTTTGTGCCTTCTTGAATAGCCTGATTAAAAGCTCTTATAAAAGATTCTCTACAATCAGGATAACCTGAAAAGTCTATTTGATTAACACCAATGAAAATTTTTTTTGCACCAATTATTTCAGCCCAGGCAGTAGCTATACTCAAAAAAATACCATTTCTAAAAGGCACATAAGTTGAGGGGATATTTCCCTCCGCCTCTTCTTCTGGAATTGGAAGATTTTCATCAGTAAGACTTGAACCTCCCATAGCTTTTAGAAATGGAGCTTCAGCTACAAAGACTTCCACTGGCTTATAAAACTCGCATAACTTGTGGAAACACTCTAATTCTTTTTTAGCTGTTCTTTGACCATATTGGATATGTAGGAAAGCTAAGGTATGATGGAGAGATGCAATACTGGCACAAACAGCACTATCCATTCCTGCACTAAGAAGAACAACGACTAATGATTTGCTACTGCCCATATTAAAAAGCGCCCCCAAGGGGATTCGAACCCCTGTCGCCGGCGTGAAAGGCCGGTGTCCTGGACCTGGCTAGACGATGGGGGCATTATTTTATGGGCCGCGCAGGACTCGAACCTGCGACTCCCAGCTTAAAAGGCTGGTACTCTACCTCCTGAGTTAGCGGCCCATAGATTAAATAAAATATAATTTATCTTCTCTACTTGTCAAGACTCCTATAAGGCTACACGAAAAATCTTATTAGCAAAGAACAACCTCAGTGGTCTCCCAGGCATCCCTGCCTGTGATAAATATAGGCGCAATTCACGAATCGCCCACATTGAAGTAGTACAGGTATTCCTGCCTGTGAAAGAGACACAAGCAATAGCACAGACAAGAATGTCTGTGCTACAAAAGTTAAAGAATACGAACGCCAGATTGACCACCTGGTGTATAAGTTTTATAATTTAACTCAAGAGGAGATAAAAATTATTGAAGGAGAATAATTATGAATTACAAATTAATAGCAATTCAGGTTGGTGACCTATTAAAATACGATGTATCAATTAATGAAATTAATCGTGCAGCTGATTCTGTTTTTGACTTTGAAGTGGAAAGCTTTCCTAATGAAAATATTACCTCTGCACGGGCTCAGACAATCTATGACTGGATATTGACTCTTGCAAAACAGCCTATAAATGACGACAAAAAAATTGATTCATTAAAAAAGTTTTTAAAGTTAATTACCCCTGAAGATAAACTAGGAAAAGTTGAAGAAATTTTAAAAGAAGCTGGGTTAAATTTATCTATAGAAGATGAAATTAGCGAGTTCTACTCCAGAAAATTCCACCCTCTTATTTATCAGCATTGTTTAAATCTTTATAAACAAAAAAACTATTTTCATGCAGTTTTTGAAGCTGTAAAGATTTATAATAAACATGTTAAAGAAAAATCACAAAGTCAAAAAGATGGTTCTCAATTGATGATGGAAGTATGGGGTCCTGAAGGTGTATTAAAAGTTACTAAATGTGAGACGCAAACTGAAAGAGACTTTCAAAACGGAATTAAATTTTTATCAGCAGGTCTGATGCAGGCTATTAGAAATCCCACTGCTCATGAACCAGCTTTTAATTGGCCATTATCAAAAGAAGACTGTTTAGATTTATTACATTTAGTCTCATATTTATTACGTCAATTAGATAAAGCTGTTTATTACAAAG
>JBKBJB010000049.1:0-6570 GCA_046294055.1 Caldimicrobium sp. | reverse complement strand
AGTATACATAAAGCTAATGGAGGTTTTTTGATAATAGATCTTTGGGAGGTATTGAAGAATCCATATATATGGATCCTTCTAAAAAGAGCACTATTGCATAAAAAATTATATCTTATGGGTGGAATGATAGAAGAAATACCTGTACCTCATGTTGGTCTCTCGCCCGAACCTATACCTTTTCATACAAAAGTTTTTTTAATCGGCGATCCCTATTTGTATTATCTTTTATCTTTTTATGATGAAGAATTTAACGAACTTTTTAAAATAAAAGCTGAATTTGATCCTATCCTACCTTTTGATGAAATAACTATAAATAGCTTTCCTAAAATTATAAAGAAAATTGTAGAAGAGGAAAAACTTAAAGATCTTAACTCATCAGCTTTAAATGAACTTCTTAAATATACAATTAGAGAAGCTGGTCACAGAAAAAAAGTAAAACTTATTTTAGAGGATTTAAAAAATGTAATAAAAGAAGCTCACGTTTTTGCAACAAATGATAAAATTACAGGAGAAGATGTTAAAAAAGCCTTAAGAGAGAAAATTTACAGAGTAAACCTAATTGAGGAAAAAATTCTTGAATATATTAAAGAACATAAAATACTTATATCTGTTGAAAAGACTAAAATTGGACAAATAAACGGGTTAAGTGTGATCAATCTTGGAGATTATTCCTTTGGTAAACCTTCAAGAATAACAGCTTCTGTTTATCCGGGAAGTAAAGGTGTCATAAATATAGAAAGAGAAATTGAAATGAGTGGACCTATACATAGTAAAGGTGTATTAACACTATCTTCATACATTTTTAATAAATATAGCTCTGATTTTCCTCTTCAATTATCCTGTACGCTAACTTTTGAACAAGCCTATGAGTTTATTGAAGGTGATAGTGCATCTTGCGCGGAACTTTTAGCTATACTTTCTGCTATAGCCAAAGTTCCTTTAAGGCAAGATCTTGCTTTAACCGGATCTATTGATCAATTTGGAAATTTACAACCTGTAGGTGGGATCAAAGAAAAAATTGAAGGATTCTATAAAGTTTGTAAAATTTTAAAATTAACAGGGAAACAGGGAGTAGTTATACCTAAACAAAATTATGATAATCTTACTCTGGATAATGAAGTCTTTGACGCTATAAAAGAAGGAAAATTTAGTATCTATTATGGTGAAACAGTGGATGATGTAATTGAGATTTTTACTAGATTAAAACCAGATAAATTTCATAAAAAAGTTCTTGCCAATCTTAAAAAATTTTACGAATATACAAAAGAAGAAAAATCTAAAAGAAAATCTAAAACTGAGAAAAGAAAAAAATAAAATTTTATGTTTATACCTTTCTTAAAACTCTTTTATCTCCAATTCTCAAAGTAACTTTTTGTTTGTCTAAATATTCAAGTAAAGGAATTAAATACTTTCTGCTTACTCCTTCACCTAAAATCTTTCTAAAATCAGATACAGTTAATTCTTTTTGATTTTTAAAATATTCTCTCACATTTTTCTCCACTTCTTCCAAAATTTTTCTATGATAAATGATCTTTTCTGAAACCTTTATTAAAATTCCTTCTCGTAATAGAAGTTTTAAAACATCTTCTGCTGCCTTATGAGACTTTCCAAATTCGTATATTATCTCTTCATAATCTCGTGGAGTTAATCCCTCTTTCAAGAATTTTAATTCTAATTGTTTCCTAAATATTTCAAATTCTGTAGATTTTTTTTGATAATCAGGCAAAAAATACAATTCCTTTTCTCTAACTATTTTATTTTCCTGTAACAGTTCATTTAAAGCTTTGTCAAACAATTTTTCTCTTGGTTGGGTTGATAGTCTACTTTTAAGAAACTCTCTATTAAGACCAGTAGAAAAGGGGTTATTTTCGTGAAATTTTTGCAATTTTTCTAAGATTTCTTTTTTAAGATCATTAAAAGTTTTTACCGTGTACAAATAAGTTTCTTCTCCTTCCTCTAAAAGTACTATTTTTTCTTTTAAGGCATTGAAAATTGTCTCTAATTTTTTTCCAAAAAGTGCTGTTTGAAGAGACAGTGATCTCAAAGAGATTCCCAATACTCCATTTTTTTCAATCAAATAATATATTAAGGATTCATCGTCTGCTTCTGCCAGAAACTCTAATTCTTTCCTTTCCCAAGGTTTGGTCCTTTTTCTTCTATGAGAGATAGGATTAAGAATTATACCTCCTGCGATGGTTACATTCGTTCCAGCTCTTCTAAGGATAAATCTATCTCCTCTCCAAGCACAAATAGGTTTTTGTAAAAAAATTTGTGCAACATCGTTTTCACCTGCATTTAATACTTCTTTATTTAGTAAGATAACTCTTCCTAAACCTTCGGCTGTACCGTGATAGAAAAGGAGATTTTCAAAGTTCTTTAAGGGTGGGTCAACATCATTTAAAACTTTAATTTTAACATCTAACCATTGAGAAGGTTCAAGCACATTCTGAGTTGCTATAATATCACCTCTTTTTATCTCTTCTTTTTCAGCCCCGCTAATATTTAAAGCTACACGAGAACCTGCAGAAGCCTTTCTCACCTGTTCACCATGTACTTGAATATTTCTAACTTTAATCTTCTTTTTCTGAGGATATAACATTAGGTCTTCTGATAAGGAAACTTCTCCTGATATAGCAGTTCCTCTAACAACTAAACCAAAGCCTTTTATTGTGAAAACTCCATCAATTGGAAGTCTAAATGGCTGGTCAACTTCTTTACTTTTTATTTTTTTAGCCTTCTCATCTAAAACTCTTAAGAGCTCATCTTTTCCTTGTAATGTAATTGAAGAAAATGGAATAATAGGTGCACCTTCTAAAAAGGTCCCTTTTAAAAATTGTTCTACATCAGAGGTAAGCATTTCAAGCCATTCTTTTTCTACTAAATCAGCTTTAGTTAAAACTACTATCCCATCTTTTATTCCCAAAAGTTCACAAATTTCTAAATGCTCTTTAGTCTGAGGCATTACGCCTTCATCAGCAGCAATTACTAATATGACTAAATCAATGCCTGAAGCACCTGCTACCATATTTCTAATAAAACGTTCATGTCCCGGAACATCTATTATACTGATGTAGATCCCAGATGGAAGAATTAATTTGGCAAATCCAATATCAATAGTAATTCCTCGTTCTTTTTCTTCTTTCAATCTATCTGTGTCAATTCCGGTTAAAGCTTTGACTAAAGCTGTTTTCCCATGATCAATATGTCCAGCTGTACCAACTACTATGTGTTTAAACAAAAATTTCATAGTTTAACCTAAATAAGAGAGGTCTCCAAATTTGTAAAACAACTGAGCAAGCTCGTTTAAGAGTGATAGTCTATTAATTCTAAGAGCTTCATTTTCTACCATAACAAAGACTTTTTCAAAAAATTCATCAATTATAGGTTTAAAATAAAGGAGATGTTTTAAATATTGATTATAATTCATTACTAAATCATAATTATGGAACCGGTCTTTCCAATTGCTAATAGCTTCGTATAATTTTTTTTCTATCTCCTCTTCAAAAAGTTCAGGATTAATCTTTGAAAGTTTCTCTATTGAATAATTCTTTAATATTTGAGTAACTCTTTTAAATAAAATTATTAAGTCTTGAAAATCTTTTTGTTGATAAATTTCTTTTAATGCCTTTAGCTTTAAATATTGTTTATAGGGATTAAGTTCTTGGTTTATAATAACATAAAAAAAACTTTTACTAAATCCAGCGGAAAGAAATTCTCCTTCTAATCGTTTTTTGACAAATGATATTAACTCGTTTAAGGCATCGTTGTTATTTAAATAACCTTGTTTTTTTACTAAATCCAAAGCAAAAGAAAAGCACCGTTCGAGATTAAGAAGGATTTTACAACCAATTAAAATTTTTAAAATACCATATGCTGCTCTACGAATAGCGAAGGGATCGCCTTCGCCTGTTATTATTTCTCCAACTCCAATTAGGGTGGCAAGATGATCTATTTTATCTGCTAAGGAAACAAGTATTCCTAATTTTGTTTTAGGAAAACTTTCCTCTTTAGGAGAGGGCAGGTATTGTTCATATATGGCTGTAGCCACTTCTTTTTCTCCTTCAAGTTGAAGGTAATGGGATCCCATGTATCCTTGAAGGGTGGGGAACTCTTTTACTACCTCTGTGCAAAGATCTGCCTTAGCATAAAAACCGGTCTTTTCCAATAAATTTTCGTCAATTTCTGGATAAATTTCTACTCGTAAATATTTAAGAAGTTCTATTAACCTTAAAGTTTTTTCATAAAGGGTCCCAGCTTTAACATGGTAGATAACACCTTTTAATTTTTCAACTTTTTGGATTAACTTCTCCTTTAAATCTCTTTCGTAATAAAACATCGCATCTTCTAATCGGGCTTTAGCAACTCTTTCATGCCCTCGAATAACGACTAATTCATCTTTAGGTTTATTATTGTTTACAGCAATAAAATAAGGAAGCAATTTCCCCCTTTCATCAACTAAATAAAAATATCTTTGATGTTCTTGAAGAGCTGTAATTACTAATTTTTCCGGAAGAGATAAAAATTTTTCTGGAATTTTTCCTACAACAGGGAAAGGATATTCTACTAAATGGGAATTTTCCTCTAAGAGAGTTTTATCAATTACAACTTGACCAAATTTTTTAGATACTTCTTCTATTTTTATATGAGTGAAATTTTTTCTTTCTTTAACATCTACAATTACATAATTTTCGAGAAGGATACTTTTGTAAAGTTCCCAATTTGCTTCAGTTATAGGTAATTCTTTTTTAGCTAAAAAGGCATGGCCCTTAGTAAAGAGTGCACTTTTCGTTCCTGCAACCTCTAAATCCACTTTCTCTTTACCATATATTGCAAGGAGCCATCTAATTGGTCTTCCAAAGAAAAAATCATAATGAGCCCAGCGCATTTTTTTTGGAAAATATATATTATGTAATATCTCTATAAGAATCTCTGGTAGTAGGTGTTTGGTCTGTTTACCTTCAATTGTTTTTTTAGCATAAAAGTATTTACCTTTAGGCGTTTCTTTAAGATATAGTTCTTCAGGTTTTAGACCGTATTTGTTGGCAAAGCCAAGAAGGGCAGGGGTATATTTTCCTTCTTTATCAACTGCTATATTATAAGCTGGACCAAGTATTTCTTCTTCTCTATCCTTTTGTTTCTCTGATAATTTTTTAACAAATAAAACAAGCCGTCTACATGTGCCTGCAACTTTTATGTTTTCATAAGGAATTTCCAATTGATCTAATTTTAATTTTGTGAAGTTTTTAAGACTTTCTAAGGCAGGCTCAATAAATCGAGCTGGTAGCTCCTCAGTTCCTATTTCAAATAGAAGATTTTTACTCATAAAGTTTTTTCCAGATAGGTTTCAGCAGCCCTTTTAGCAAGGGCTCTAACCCTTGCAATGTAATTTGCTCGTTCAATAGGCGAGAGGACACCTCTTGCATCAAGTAAATTAAAAGTATGAGAACACTTTAAAACAAAATCATATCCGGGTAAAGCAAGTCCTAAATCAAAAAGTCTTTTCCCTTCCTTTTCATAAAATTCAAAAAGTTGCTTTAAAATGTCTATATCTGCTGTTTCGAAATTATAAATGGAATATTCAATTTCATTTCTTAGATGCACATCGCCGTATGTTAATGATTCATTCCATTTTAATTCAAATACATTATCAACTCCTTGAATATACATAGTCAATCTCTCTAATCCATAGGTTAATTCTACAGTTACTGGTCTACATTCAAAACCGCCAACTTGTTGAAAATAAGTAAATTGTGTTATTTCCATACCATCTAACCACACCTCCCACCCAAGCCCCCAGGCTCCAAGAGTTGGAGATTCCCAATCATCTTCAACAAAACGAATATCATGATCCTGTGGATTTATGCCTAAAGATAATAAACTTTCTAAATACAATTCTTGTATATTATCTGGTGAGGGCTTAATTATTACTTGATACTGATAATAATGTTGAAGACGGTTAGGATTTTGTCCATATCTACCATCAGTTGGGCGGCGTGAGGGGGCTACATAAGCACAAGCCCATGGATTTGGCCCAAGAGCTCTTAAAAAAGTTGCTGGATGGAATGTACCTGCTCCAGCTTCTACATCATAGGGTTGAAGAATTATACATCCCTGTTTTGCCCAATATTCATTTAACTTAGCAATTACATCTTGAAAATACATAATCTTTTACACCAATTGTACTTGGTTTTCTCCTTCTTGTAATTTTTCAATAGTTCCTAAAAGAAAAGCACTTTCTCCTAATCCTTGCAATATACTTAATGTATCCTCAACATAATTTTTATCTACGATTAAAATCATTCCAATGCCGCAATTAAATACATGATACATTTCCTCATCAGAAATCTTGCCCAGGAATTGCAGATACTTAAATATTGGAGGTATCTCCCAAGCTTTTTTTTCAATCACTATTTTGCAATTTTTAGGGAGTATACGGGGAAGGTTATCATAAAATCCTCCTCCTGTGATATGGGCAATACCTTTAATTTTAAAACCTTTATTAATTAAAGTTTGGATAGCAGGAACATAAATTTTTGTTGGTGTAAGTAAAACCTCTCCCAAAGGCCTGCC
>JBKBJB010000048.1:0-6585 GCA_046294055.1 Caldimicrobium sp. | reverse complement strand
ATCCATTATATCTAAATGTAAGAGATGGGCGCAAGCCTCTTCAATTGCTTTTACTTCTTCTGCTAATCGGGAAAAATCAGCTGAAAGAATAGAAGGGGCAATCAGTGGGCGCTCGCTGGGAAATTTAATTGACATCTTTTTCTTTCCCTTTTTTAGATTTTCCTTTCTGGGGAAAGGGGATAATTTTTGGCTCTTTAGGTTTTACCTCTCTACTCGGATGTGAAGTTGGAGCAGAGGTAGGTGCAGGTGGAATACCTTCTTTTTGGGGTAAAAGAGGAATAAAGGCTTGGTATTGGTTTAAAATTTCAGCTGGGATATGCGTTGTATACCAAAGAATTTGTTGGCGTTGAATGGTTATGTAGGGAAGTCCGAGTAAAATAGGGAAAAAACCTTTTTCCTGAGAGATGATAAGGGCTGGCCACTCCATTTCAAAAAAATCTTTTTTTTCTAAAACAAATTTAAGGTTTTCATAAAGAGGATTATAACATACAAGCCCTAAATAGATACCTGTTGGTAGTTGGATAAGGACTGGATTTTTAGCTATTGTTTGATTTTGCATAGCTTTAATTTTTAATTTAAATAATTTTAATTTAAAAATTAACAAATTCAAGAGAAAAGCCGTAATTTTATAAGAAGGTAAAAAGATTCCCAAGTAGGTAAAGTGGTTTATAGCATCTAAGAGTTTTTAATAAATTTTGCAAAGAGGTGTTCACTGGTGTAAAATAAAACAGATGAAAAAGATAAAAAAAAATCCGTGGTTTGATAAATGGGCTAAGTTAGCTAAAGAAAAAGGCTATTTAGCGCGTTCTGTTTTTAAACTAAAGGAAATTCAAAAAGAATTCAAAATTATTAAATCTGGTCAGAAAATACTTGATTTAGGGGCATCTCCAGGCTCTTGGTCTCAGTTTGCTTGTGAAATTATAGGACCAACAGGAAGGGTAGTAGGGGTAGATTTAGTGCCTTGTAAATTTAAATCTCAGCTCTTTACCTTTTTGCAAAAGGATGTATTTCTCTTGACTCAAGAGGATTTTTTATCGCTTGGCATTGAGAAATTTGATTTGATTTTGAGTGATATGGCTCCAAATACTACCGGAATAGAGTTTGCTGATCATTTAAGGTCTGTGGAGTTAGTTTTAAAAGCTTTGGAACTTGCTAAAACCTTACTTAATAAAGGTGGAGCCATGGTAGTTAAAATTTTCGACGGACAGGAGTTAAAAAGGGTTATTAAGGAATTTGAAAAATTTTTTGATAATGTTAGAATTTTTAAACCAGCTGCTACCCGCAAAGGAAGTAAAGAACTCTTTATCATAGCCCAAAATAAAAAATGAAAATACTTCTTACCTCAGATTGGCACTTAGGCAAATTTCTTTATAAAGAAAAACTTCTGAACAAACAAATGGAATTTTTTTATGAGAAATTTTTTCCTCTTTTAAAAGAGTTAAAACCTGATTTGATAATTGTGGCAGGAGATATCTTAGATAAGCCAGTGCCTGATCAGGAAACTCTCTATGCATTTGCGGATCTACTAAAAGAGCTTTCTACCTTTAACATTCCCAGCTTCTTAATTCTTGGGAATCATGATTCCAAAAGGACTTCATTACATAGCTATTTTTTAGAAAAAGCCAAGATTTATCTCATCGACCATATAAATTATTTCCCCTTTACTTTTGAAGATGATAAAGGAGATAGAGTATATCTATATTTTTTGCCACATCTACCTATTTATGAATTTTTGGAAAAGGTCAAAGAAGTCTTCTCATTTGAACTGCCCGAAAAAATTACCTATGCGAGCTTACTAAAAATTTGGTTTGAAAAGATTAATTTTAAGTTGCCAGCCTTTTTTGTGTCTCATTTTACTTTAGAGAAATTTCATCCAAGTGGTGAAGAAGTTATGATTAAAGGTTTTTCTGAAGAATATGTTATGCCTGAAGAATTATTGGCTCCCTTTGACTCAGTTTTTTTGGGTCACTTGCATAGACCTCAGGAAAGAGGGAAAATTTATTATCCTGGGGCACCATTGCCTTATTCTTTTGAAGTCTCAAAGGAAGAAAGAGGGACATATTTTTTTGAATGGAAAAAAGGTGTTTTTCTTTTAAAAGAATTTATACCTCTTTCACCCAATTATGAACTGCATTATTTACGGGGTAAGTTAGATGAAATTCTAAGAACTGAAAGTACTTCAGCTTATACAAAGGTGGTTTTAATAGAAGAGAGACCTATAATAGATGCCTATGAAAGATTAAAGAATCATTTTCCAAATCTACTTGCCCTGGAATATGAATCTTCTCAACCTAATTTGGAGAGCTCCTTTGAAAGTTTATATATAAACACTGAGGATATTAAAATTGATGAAAAAGAGCTTTTTAAAGAGTTTTATAAATTAGTTAAAGGGAAAGAGATTGATACCAAACTTTGGGATATTTTTTTAAAAGGTTTAGATGAATTTTATAATTTACAAAAGAAGGAGGGAAGATTATGGCAGTAAAGGCCATTATTGCAGGAGTTGCAGGGAGAATGGGAAAAACTATTGCACAATTAATTTTTCAGCATCCTGAAATTGATGTAGTTGCATGCTTTGAAGCTCCTAAATCGCCTTATGTAGGTCAAGATTTAGGAGATGTTATAGGAGTTCCCCAAACAGGTATAATCGTAGAAGATTCTTTGGAAAAAGTCATTGAAAGGGGTGAGGTTATTATTGATTTTACTTTTCATAAAGCAAGTCTTCACCATGCAAGAATAAACGCCAAATATGGGAAAGCTATGGTCATTGGAACTACAGGTTTTAGCAAAGAAGAATTAGAAGAAGTTCATGAATTAGCTAAAAAACATTTTCCTTTAGTACAAGATTACAATATGAGCACGGGTGCTAATCTTTTAACAAAATTAGTAGAAATAACAGCTAAAGTGTTGCATGAAGGCTATGATATAGAAATTATAGAAGCACATCATAGGATGAAAAAAGATGCCCCAAGTGGAACAGCACTTAAACTTGCTCAAGCTATTGCTAAAACATTGGGTAGGAGAGAAGAACATTTTAGATTTTGCCGGGAAGGGATAATCGGAGAAAGGCCGCCTTTAGAGATTGGTATTCAAACTTTAAGAGGAGGAGACATAGTAGGAGAACATACAGTGCTTTTTGCTGGAATAGGCGAAAGAATTGAACTCATTCATAGAGCAACTTCTCGCGAAACATTTGCAAGGGGTGCCATTAGAGCTGCTCTTTGGGTGGTAGGGAAAGCCCCTGGAGTTTATAATATGTTAGATGTCCTTGGGCTAAAAGATTATTAAAAAATTATGGAATGCGTAGCTAAATTAGAGAACCTTTTTAAAGATTTTAGAAAACATTCTCCTTTAAAAGAAACTCGGTTTATTATCGGTGTAGGAAGTGGTAAAGGCGGGGTTGGGAAGACTACTCTTTCTGTATTACTGGCTTTAGCTTTAAAAGAAGAGGGTTTTTCGGTTGGGCTATTTGACCTTGATTTTTATGGTCCAAATACACTCTTACTTTTGGATGCTTCAGTAAAAACGCCTTTTATAAGTCCTGAAGGGTATCAACCGGTTAATATTCAAGGAATAAAGGCTATGAGTTTATCCATACTTGTATCAGAAAAAGAGCCTATTTTTATGAGAGGCCTTATGGCAGGGAAACTTCTTCAGGAATTAACTAAGCGTGTACTTTGGGGGCCTTTAGATTTTCTCATTCTTGATTTGCCTCCAGGGACTGGTGATATTTTCTTGAATACGCTTGATTTATTTGAGCCGGATGGTTTCCTATTAGTAAGCACGGCACACAAGCTTTCTTTAGCAGATACTCTTCGCACTATCTCTATTCTAAAAGAAAAGAAAGTTCCCCTTTTGGGAATAGTTAAAAATATGAGTGGATTGTTTAAAAGTGAGGATTCTTTTCAAAATTTTTTAGACGAAGTAAAAGTTCCCCTAATTTTTGAAATGCCCTTTTTAGAAGAATTATCAGAAAAAGAGAGTTTAACGGAAATAATGAAAAGTGAAAAATATAAAGAACTTTTATCAACTTTGGGGAAAAGGGTATTAAAGAAGGTTTTTAGATTTTATTGAGTTTTATTAAGAGAGGGGTAAAGGTTGTGGATAGTTTATACAAGGAATTAGTTGAGCGGGCAATTAGCTTGGGTCGAGGGGAAAGAGTAAAGAGGGCAGTTATAGGATTATTTTATGCATTTTCTGAAATTGAAAAAGGTGGTGCAGGTTTAGCTTATATAGATAAAGACATGATAAGCTCCTGTTGCGAAGCAAGTAGTGTAACTTTTTGGAAAGAACCTGCTGACCTTTTGGTAAAGTATTATCTTCAAGGTTCAATTGTAGAAAGTTTTTTAGCGTTTTCTTTAATTAATGCCTTGATTAATAATTCTAAGGAATTGACTAAATACCCTCATTTTGGGGATCCCTTTCAGGAAATAGCCCTTAATAATGAGGATAAAGTTTTGATGATAGGATATTTTGAACCTTTGTTTAAAAAATTATCTGGAAAGGTAAAAAGTATTATAGTGATAGAAAAAGAGGAAAGGAGCGGTCTTGAAAAACTTCTGCATAATGAAATGGATAAAATTAAGATTGCCCTTGTTACCTCGGCAACACTTGCCAATAAAACTTTTCATACCTATTTATCAATCCTTAAGGAAATTTCTGAAGTTATTCTTATGGGACCATCAACACCTCTTTGTCCTGAGATTTTTAAATATACTCCAGTTACCTGGCTCTGTGGAGTAAAAGTGAAAGATACTGAGCTCCTTTTCAGGTTGGTTTGTGAAGGAAAAGGTACACCTGACTTTTTTAGGAAAGGTGCTATAGAAAAAATAAATATTAAAGTGCAAGAAAAATAAATTTATGCATTATCAGAAATCCTTTATTTATTTTTTAATTTTAGGAATTTTTTGGTTGCTCTTTAGCTTGAGAATTTATCCTACAAATTTAGAAAAAACGCTCTTGGAAAGTGCTAAGATTTTTTTTGGCTCTGGATTATACGCTATGGGGATAACTGTTATTATTAGCGGTATCAAATTTAGACTAACAAAAAAGTATTTTTCAAAGTATGAGTTTTTGAAATGGTTTATTTTAATAGCCTTTCTGACATCGCTATCAGCAAGTTTTGAACATTATTTCAGGATGAAAGGATGATAGGGGTTTTTGATTCTGGGCTTGGTGGATTAACTGTTGTTAAGGAACTTTTAAGGTTGATCCCGGAATACAAAATCATTTATTTTGGGGATTCAGCACGAACTCCTTATGGAACTAAAAGCCCAGAGACTGTCACAAAATACGCTCTTGAAAATACAAAATTTCTTTTAGAACAAGGAGCAAAAATTATAGTAGTTGCTTGTCATACAGTATCCAGTACTGCCATGCCAGCTTTAAAAGAAACCTTTAAAAATATTCCCTTTTTCGAAGTAGTAACTCCTTCTTTTAAAAAGGCACTAAAACTAACCAAAAAAAAGATTGTAGGTTTAATAGGGACGCGTACAACCGTTGAGAGTGGAATTTATCAGAAACTTTTTCAAGAAGTAGACCCAGAGTATAAACTTATAGCTAATCCTGCTCCATTGCTTGTACCTCTAATAGAGGAGGGATGGTTAAATAAGCCCGAAACAAGAAGAATCGTAAGAAAATATTTAATTCCGTTAAAAATGAGAGGAATTGATACACTTATATTAGGTTGCACCCATTATCCACTCATCAAAAAATTAATCCATGAAAAAGCTGGAAAGAAAATTGCTTTAGTAGATCCATCTGAAGAAGTGGCCATAGAGGTTTTTTCATTTCTTAAGGAAAATCCTCAATTTACCAATTTTTTACCAAAAGAAGAGAAAGGAGAAAATTTAGAAATTTGGGTATCCGATTTAACACCCAACTTTGAGAAATTAGCGCAACTTTTTTTAAAAAGAAAGGTTAGGCTTAAAAAAGTTAATTTTTAAGAATAAAAGGTTTTTAGATTTGAACTTGTTAGAGTAGTGATTTTCCATTATAATGCATTTTTATATGGCGAATACTTCCTGGGATAAACTTTTAAATAAAGAGTCCCTACCTTTTCAAACAAACTATTTTCAAGTTTTACAGACTCATATTTCTTACATATTTATTACTGATAGTATCGTCTATAAAATTAAAAAGCCTGTAAATTTTGGATTTCTTGATTTTACAACCATAGATAAGAGAAAATTTTATTGTGAACGAGAGGTAGAATTGAATAGGCGCTTATGTAAAGACTTGTATTTAGGGGTTGTGCCTATCACAAAGACAGATAAAGGTTATAAAATAGAAGGAGAAGGAGAAATAGTGGACTATGCAGTGAAAATGAAGAGACTTCCTGAAGAGGGAATGATGTTAAAGCTTTTAAAAGAAAAGAAAATAACATACTTACATATTGATCTTATTATTAATAAACTTATTCCCTTTTATAGAAATGCAGAAACTGGAGAAAAGGTAAATATTTATGGAACTATACAAATAGTTAGTTTTAACATTGAAGAAAATTTTTTACAAACAAAAGATTTTGTTGGGATTGCCCTAAGCGAAAGAAAATATCGTCACATTATAGATTATTCTCGGAATTTT
>JBKBJB010000047.1:0-6621 GCA_046294055.1 Caldimicrobium sp. | reverse complement strand
GTGCCTTTTCTCCCTTGTGCTAAGAGATCAGCCATTTGTCCCCCTACCATACCATCAAATCCTACTGCTTTGGCTATGCAATGAATTGCTTTTAAAAGCAGTTGAGAATCTATTTTTAAAAGAGGATGAGTAAAATACTCAAAAGCAAGTGCTTGAAGGCCATCTCCTGCTAAAATTGCTGTTGCCTCATCAAAGGCTTTGTGACAGGAAGGTTTTCCTCTTCGCAAATCATCATCATCCATACAAGGTAAATCGTCATGGATCAAAGAATAGGTATGAATGCATTCAATACCACAGGCAAAAAGCAAAATTTCATCAGATTGAGGTTTATATAATTCATAACTAAGAAGACATAAAATTGGTCTAATCCTTTTACCACCTGCCATAAGACTATAGAAGGCTGCATCAAGAGCTCTCTTACCATAAAATCCTTTTTTTGGAAAAGTTTCGCGAAGAGTTTTTTCGATTTTTTCTTTCTTTTCTTTTAGATAGTTTTTAAGTTCTTCAAAATTATTCATTTTTAAGAAGGTCCTTAATTTTCTCCAGAGGCTCTAAGTGAAAATCTTCTTTACCTTTTAAAATAATGTCCACTCTAAGTCTCGCCTGTTTTAATTTTTCTTCACAATAGTTAATTAGCATTAACCCTTCTTCATATAATGATAGGGCCTTTTCTAATTCTAAATCTTTTTCTTCAAGGGATTTTAAAATTTCTTCTATTCTTTTCAAAGCTTCTTCAAAGGTGTAATCTAATTTTACCATCTAAGCTCTCCTTATAAAGGGTTAAGGTTCTTTATTTACTACTTTTGCTAATAATTTTCCTTTTAATAATTGAATTTCAAGTAACTCCCCTATTTCAACATCATCAGAAGACTTTAATATCTCATTCGTAGTATATCTTTTTACAATACTATATCCTTTCTCTAAAATATTATAAGGAGAAAGTGAAAAAAGAAGCTTTTTGTATCCACGGAGCTGTTCAGTCAATAAAGTAAGCCATTTTTCAGGGCTTTTCTCCTTAATTTTATTTTTATATTCCAAAAATTTTTTTTCTTTAGTTAAAAAAATCCTATTAATGTTTTGAAAAATATTATACCTTGCTTCTCTTAAAAAATTTTCCAGTCTATGGAAATAATTCAGGGGGCTTTTTTTCATTAATTCCATTTCTAAGGACCTTAAAATTTTTTCTTTTTCAGTGAGTTTTATTTCCAAGAGTTTGCGTATTTTATTTCTATAAATATAAAAATTGGCAAGTAATTCTTTTTTATCAGGTAAAATTTCAAAGGCACAGGCTGAAGGTGTAGAACATCTTTTATCTGCTGCTAAATCGCAGAGAGTTACATCTATTTCATGCCCTACTGCAGATACGATAGGCACCTCTGATGAGCGGATAGCTAAAATAATTTCCTCTGTATAAAATGGAGCTAAATCTTCTAAAGATCCCCCACCTCTTGTTATTATTATTAAGTCTAAATCAGGAAAACTTCTATTTAAATCATAAATAGCCTGCGCTATTTCTTTATGGGCACCTTCTCCTTGTACTCTCACAGGGTATACCAAAATATGAAGGTCCCATCGTTCTTTAGTAATTTTTAAAAAGTCTTGCAAAGCAGCCCCATAAAGAGAAGTTATAATAGCTATTTTTTGAGGAAATGAGGGAAGCATTTTTTTAATTTCAGGTGTAAAAAGCGCTTTATATTTTTCTAAAAGTTTTTGTTTTTGTAGATAAAGTAAACCTATTCCTAAAGGTTCTATTTTCTTTGCAACTAAAAAAATTTCTCCAGAGCGAGTAAAAAAATGGATTTTTCCATAAACTAAGACTTTTAAACCTTCTTTAAGAAATTCTAAGTGCAATTCATTTCTTTGATCTTTAAATATTATAGTTTTAATTAAAGCTTCATTTTCCACTAAATTAAAATAAAGATGCCCATTTTGTGCTTGCTTTAAATTAGAGACCTCCCCTTCTATCCAAAAATAAATAAAGTTTTTATCTATAAGGTCTTTGATTTTTTGAGTTAACTCTTTTACAGTAAAATAAAGTTTTTCTTCTTGAAGGGAATTTTTTAGAGTATTAATAATTGGCTCCATATCTTAAAAGTATAGAATTTTTTCCAAAATTTAAAAGATCTCTAAATTTTTGATTCCTGTGCTTTAGAAGCATAAAATTTGACTGTTCTTATAAAATAAAACCTTTCTTTAGTTGTAAAAACTTTCAAATTTCATAAAGGTTGCCTTTATGTATAGAAACTATTTAGAATTTATAGGTGAAATAGCTCACCTTGGTTTTTTTGAAAAATTGAGGCATAATAAAAGCATATGAGATGTCCTAAGTGTAGGGAGCCTGAGACAAGAGTGATTGATTCAAGAGTAATAGAAGATGGTTTTTCTATAAGAAGAAGGAGAGAATGCATTAAATGTGGTTATAGATTTACCACTTACGAAAAGTTAGAATTAGATATAGTAATCATTAAAAAAGATGGGCGCAGAGAACCTTACAGTCAAGAAAAATTATTGTCTGGCATTCGGAAAGCTTGTCATAAAAGACCCATAAGTGAAAGTGTCATAAGGAATTTTATTAATGATTTAGAACTTGACCTTATTCAAAGGGGTGAAAAGGAGATACCTGCAAGTTATTTAGGAGAGAAAGTAATAGAAGCTTTGAAAAAGTGGGACAAAGTTGCTTATATTAGATTTGCTTCAGTCTATAAAGATTTTAAAGATGTGGATGAATTTATAGATAGTATAAAGGAGCTTAATTATGAAAGAGGCGAAGGAAAAGATAATTTTTCCTCTTGATTTTCAAAGCTTGAAAGAAGCCCTTTATTGGGTAGAGCGAGTTAATCCCTATGTAGGTATTTTTAAAATAGGCTTTGAACTTTTTGTTAAGGAGGGACCTAAATCCATAGAGGCTATTAAAAAAAGGGGGGCTTCAAAAGTCTTTTTAGATTTAAAACTTTTTGATATACCTAATACTGTGGCAGGTGCTGTTCGCTCAGCAACTTCTTACGGAGTTGATTATTTAACAGTTCACATTTTATCAGGAAGAAAAGCTTTAGAAAAGGCTATAGAGGCCTCTCAAGGAGGAGTTAAAATTTTAGGTGTTACACTTTTGACCTCTTTGGATAAAGCAGACCTTCTTGAAATGGGATTTAGTGGTGAACTGCTTTATAAAACTGAAGACTTAGTTTATAAACTATCCTTTTTAGCAAATTCTGTTGGCTGTGACGGAATCGTTTGCTCAGCTAAAGAAGTAGCTTTAGTGAAAAACGCTTTCCCACATCTCTTAGCAGTTGTACCTGGAATAAGGTTAGATGATGTTGCTAAAGATGATCAGATAAGAACAGCTACCCCAATGGAGGCTATTTTAGCAGGGGCTGATTTTTTAGTTATAGGAAGACCAATTAAAGAATCCACATCACCAGAAGAAACCTGTAAAACTATCCTTAAACAAATAATAGAAGCTCTTAAAGCTAAAAATGCTATATAGATCTGCGGTAGATTTACCTTTACACACTGGACAATGCCCAAGATGGCTTTTTGATAAGATGGTTCGGCTCAGCCGTGCAATATTATTAGTTATTTATCGGGAATTTGGAATAAGGGAGCTTCTCTTTAGGCTTTCAGACCCTTTTTGGTTTCATGCGTTAGGCTGTTTAGTAGGTTTTGACTGGCATTCATCAGGATTAACCACTACTTTAGGAGCCGCTGTGAAAAAAGCTTTGGAACCCTATTTCGAAGATTTGGGAATTTTTATATGTGGAGGAAAAGGCAAATCTGCTCTAAATACACCAAAAGAGATAAAGTTTTGGGCTGAAAAAGCCTCTCTTAATAATGAAATTTCTGATTTTGTCTCACTAAGTAGACTGATTGCAAAGATTGATAATCATGCCCTTCAAGATGGATTCCATCTTTATTTTCATCTCTTTATTTTCACAAAGGATAAAGATTGGGCTATTATTCAACAAGGCATGGATGAAAAGAATCTTTATGCCAGACGGTATCATTGGAACAATGAAGCTTCAAAAGATCTATTTTCAGACCCTCATAAAGGGATTATTTCAGCGATTAAAAAAGAAGAAGTGTTAAATTTAGTGTCTTCCAAAAGTAAACATGTAAGGGATGCCATTATAAATATGTTACAGGAAGATTTAACAAAGATTATGAAAGAAATTAAAGTAGCAGAAAGAATAATTTTTAAAAGGGGCCACAGTTTAAGTTATAGAGATTTTCCTACTTCTATATTACCTAAAATTTGGGAAAAAACTTATGAAAATCCTCCTCAAGAATTTAAGGATTTATTGCTCAAAGAAGGTTTAGGTGCAAAAGCATTGAGAGCTTTAACTCTCACGGCTGAGCTTATTTATGATGTGAAAGCTTGTAGAATAGATCCTGTGCATTATTCTTTTGCACACGGTGGAAAAGATGGGCATCCCTATAAAATTGATCCTCATATATACGAGCATACTATTTCTCAATTAGAAGAATTTTTGAAATTAGCCCCTATAGAATTTTCTGAAAAAAAGAAACTTTATCAAGGATTACTTAACTTTGCTAAGATAAGAAAAGAAAAGATTTAAATTTTTCAAGAAAAAATAATTAAATTTGATTTAATTAATCAATTTTGTAATTCATTTGCCTTGACTTTAATAAACTTTTAATGTATTAAGAGTTTTTAAACAAAAGGAGGGGTAGTGGAAGTTAACACATTAATTAAAAAAGAATACAATAATATATTAAAACTTTGGTTAAAAGCCTTTTGGTCAAGATTTGGGGATATTGCAGTCTATTTTCAAAAAGAAGCTGATCAATTTACCAACCCCTTTGGATATCACATAGAAAAGTCTTTTCGTGAAATCTTACAGGGATTATGTGAAGATTTTTCTTGGGATAATTTTAACCCATATTTAGAAAATCTTGCACAGATAAGAGCAGTACAGGAAAAGGTGCCATCTTTAGCTGCAAATTTTTTTTTAGACCTAAAAAAAGTGATTAGAGAAACTTTGGGAGAAAGAATAATAAGTGAGTATGGAATTGCTTCATTTCTTGAGTTAGAGGATAAAATTAATAGTCTTCTGTTAAGATTTATGGATTACTATCACCAGTATAGGGAACGCTTATATGAAGTTAGATTAGAGGAATGGAAGCGCAATCAATATTTACTTTTAAAAAGAGCTGGGTTTATTTTTAATGAAAAAGATAACATTGATTTTGCAGTAAATAAAAAAAATGAAAGGGGAGATGGCTTATGAATTTAATTTTTAGTATAATTGCATTGTTTATTCTTATAATACTGCCCATTATAGGAGTTGGGGGATTAGGTTTAAATAGTTTATTTGCTATAGTTATACCTTATGTTGCTTTTGCAATTTTCTTTTTCGGCTTAATTTATAGGATAATAAATTGGGCAAGGTCACCTCAACCATTTAAGATTCCTACAACCTGTGGTCAACAAAAGAGTCTATCTTGGATTAAACACAGTAGATTAGAATCACCAGCTTCAACTTGGGAAGTTTATCTAAGAATGTTTTTTGAAGTGTTTTTATTTAGAAGTTTATTTAGAAATTTGAGGGCTGATTTTGACGGAAAAAGACTTATATATGGCTCAGCTAAATGGTTATGGCTTGGAGCAATTTTGTTTCATTTATCGTTTTTAGTAATTCTTCTTAGACATTTACGCTTTTTTACTAATTCTATACCTGCTATTATAAATAAAATAACCTATGTAGATAGTTTCTTTCAATTAGGCCTTCCTCCCATCTATTTGACTGATCTTTTAATTTTAGCAGGTCTTTGCTTTCTTTTTTTAAGAAGACTTGTAGATGCAAAAGTAAATTATTTATCTCATGCTTCAGATTATTTCCCCTTATTATTAATAATTTCTATAGCTGTCACTGGAATATTAATGAGGTTATATGTTAAACCAGATTTATACGCTATAAAGCAATTAACTTATGGTTTAGCAACTTTTAATCCTGTACTGCCTCAAGGTAAATTGAGTCTTTTGTTTTATGTACATTTATTCCTGGTTTCTGTTTTAGCAGCTTATTTTCCTTTTAGCAAACTTGTTCATATGATAGGTGTTTTCTTTTCACCCACGAGAAATATGGCTAATGATAATAGAATGATAAGACATATTAATCCATGGGATTATCCTGTCAAATATACAACATATGCAGAATGGCAAGAGAAGTTTAGAGATGTTATGGAAGAAGCTGGTATTCCTATAGATGAAGAGTGGGTTCAAGAAACAGTAAAGAAGGCTTAAGGAAGGAGGGAAAAAAAATGAGTAAATTACCTAAACCAGATCAGTTGTTACAAGATTTAGATTTACATAAAAGACCCGAGAAGCATTGGATGGATATAAAAACTGAGTTTATCCCAGGAAAGTATTGTTATGCTGTTGATCCACAAGTTATGGAAGATTTGGGACGGCTTCATTTAGGCAAATGGCAACCAACTGATTCCAAGTGGCCTTTACCAGAGGATTGGAAAGAGCGAATATTAAAGGCTATAAGAGATAGGATGGAAAGGTATAGATCTTTTAAATTATTTATGGATATTTGTGTTCGCTGTGGAGCTTGTGCAGATAAATGTCACTTTTTTTTAGGTACAGGGGATCCTAAA
>JBKBJB010000046.1:0-6691 GCA_046294055.1 Caldimicrobium sp. | reverse complement strand
ACCAAAAGTTTAGCGCCGGCATCAAGGATACGAGATTTTAAAGCCTCAGCAGAAAAGCCTCCAAAAATTACACTATGAATGGCTCCAATTCTGGCACAGGCTAACATAGCTGTAACAGCTTCAATCGTCATAGGCATATATATAGCTACACGGTCACCTTTTTTAACACCTAAATATTTTAAAATATTGGCAAATCTACAAACCTCATCATGTAGCATCTGATAGGTATATACTTTAACATCCTTATCAGGTTCTCCTTGCCAAATAATTGCTGCTTTGTTTTTGGTATCAGGGTTGAGAAGGTGCCTATCTAAGCAGTTATAAGCTGCGTTAAGTTTCCCACCTTCAAAAAACTTGATCTCTGGTTTATAAAAATCCCAATAACAAGTTCTATTCCAATATTTAAACCAGGTGATGAGCTCTTTTGCTCTTTCAGCCCAAAAACCCTCTGGATCTTTCAAAGAATACTCATAAATCTGTTCATATTGGTACTTACTACTTATATAAGCTTGATCCTTACCTTCTTGTGGTGGAAAGTAAATTCTTTCTTCTTTAAGTAAACTTTGTATTTCAGCCATTTATAACCACCTTTTGTTTTAGCAATCTATATATATTTTTTTTAAAAAACAAAAATATTTATTTGTCAAGTATTGGTTAGAAATTTTTGTTCAAAATGAAGAAAATTTCTTCTTTTATTTCGTGAATTTTTTCGCGCACTAAAGCTTCATCAATAGTAAGAATTTTATAATTTTTCATAATGAACTCTCCATCTATAATAAGGTCTGAAATAAAACCAGCTTTAGCGTTATATACGATTAAAGCTAATGGATTGTAATCTGGCTGAAGAGGTAGATGAACAAGGTCTAATACTGCAAAATCAGCTTTGTAACCTGGAAGGAGTTTTCCTGTATCATTAAAGAAGAGTGCCTTTGCACCCCATTCTGTTGCCATAGCAAAGACTTCTTTAGCAGTTACTACTGTTGGGTCCTCCTTTATACCTTTTTGAATTAATGTGGCAGTTCTCATTTCTGAAAAAATATCAAGGTCATTATTACTTGCAGGCCCATCTGTGCCAAGTGCTACCACTATACCTGCTTCCAAAAATTTAGGTAAAGGAGCTATTCCAGATCCAAGCTTTAGATTGCTCTCAGGGCAGTGAACGATTTTTGCTCCTTTTTTAGCAAATAACTCTATTTCCTTATCATTTAGTTTTACACAATGGGCGGCAAGAAGGTTTTCCTTTAAACCTCCAATTTCGTTTAGTAATTCAGCTGGTCTTAGATGATATTTTTTCTGTACTTCTTCAATTTCCTCTTTATTTTCTGCTAAATGGATGTGAAGTGGTGCCCCGTATTTCTCTGCCAATTTAAGACATTTTTTTATTGTCTCAGGAGAGCATGTGTAAAGAGTATGGGGAGAGACGGCAATTTTTATTTTTTTATGTCCCTCATATGTTTGTAAGAGTTCTTCTGTTAAAAGAAGTCCTTTTTCTAAAGGGCCATATCCAGGGGAAGGAAAATCAAAGAGCCCTTCTCCTACCAAGGCTTTTAAACCTGATATTTCTACTGCTTTTATTACCTCAGGTTCAAAGAGATACATATCACAAAAAAGAGTTATTCCAGACCTGATCATTTCAATTAAAGAGAGTTTACTACCCCAGTAGACCCATTCCCTTTTTAGCTGTTGTTCTATAGGAAAGATATAATTCCTAAGCCAGGTCATAAGTGGCAAATCTTCTGCAATACCCCTTAAAATACTCATAGGAATGTGAGAATGTGCATTGACAAGCCCAGGAAAGATAATTTTGTGATTAAAATTTATAACTTGATAGGGATATATTTTTAAGATTTCACTTTGCGGACCGACATCTATTATTTTTGACCCTTCAATAACCAAAGCTCCATTTTTTATAGGAGAAAGGTCTGCTGAACTAAGAATCCAATCTGCTGTAAAAATTTTTCCTTTCATAAGACTAAAACTTACAATTTTAAAAATTCCTTGTCAAGAGTATAATTTATTTTATGCAAAAAGGGGGAAATAGATTCTATTTTGACTTTCAGGGAAACAGAGGTTTTTTACCGGATAAAGAAGCACATCATCTGGTTAGAGTATGTAGAAAAAGAATCGGGGACGAAATAATTTTAATTGATGGTAAGGGCAAAGAATTTTTAGGTAAAATTTTATCTATAAAAGAAAAGGGAAAAAAAATTCTTGTTGAGGTGGAAATTTTGGAGTTAATAAGGAAAGAAAAAGATAATCTTCCTAAAATCCTTTCAGTTATACCTTTATTAAAAGGTGATAAAAATGAATTTTTAATAGAAAAAGGCACTGAGTTGGGCATAGATCAATTTATCATTTTTTCCTCCAGCCATAGCATTCCTAAATGGGATAAAAATAAAATGTTTCGCTATAAAGAAAAAGCTTTAAATGCCTTAAAACAATCAGGAAGGCTTATTTTGCCTGAAATTAAATTTTTTTATAATCTTTCATCCTTACTTGAAGAAATATTAACAAATGCAAAGAAATCGTTTAATCTTTTTGCTTCACCAACAGGAACAATCTCCTTACAAGAGCTGTTGAACAAAGCTTACAAAGGCCAACCTAAACAAATTATATTGATCTCTGGACCAGAAGGTGGGTTTTCAACAGAGGAAAAATCTTTACTTTTAATGTATGGTTTTATTGAAATAAATCTTTCTCCCCATATCCTTAGGGCTGAAACAGCTTCCTTAGCTCTTATGATTCTTTCAACTTTATTAAGAAATTTTTTAAAATAGGTCTTTTGTTTTTCATTTATTAAATTTTTCTATAATTTTTATTGACAAAAAGAATAAAATATGATATAAATTGAATTATGTTTGATTGGAGAAAGCTCGAGGTTTTCATAAAATTATATGAAACAAGAAATTTTTCTAAAACAGCAAAAGAGCTTTTTCTTTCTCAGCCTACGGTTACTATTCATCTTAAAGAATTAGAGCAGTATTTAGGGGTAAAGCTTTTTACCAGAGATACAAGAAATGTAATTCCTACAAAAGCGGGGAAGGTGGTTTATGAATATGGGAAGCAAATACTTTTATTATATAAACAGATGGAAAAGGAATTATGGCCCTATAAAGATGAAGAGGCAGGTTATGTTGAAATTGGAGGAAGCACGATACCTGGTCAATATATTTTACCAAGAATTATTAAGTTATTTAAGGAAGAATATCCTAAAGTAATGGTTTATTTAAAAGTAAGTGATACTCAGGGAGTGATTGAGAATATCATAAATGGACATTTTGAGTTTGGAGTAGTTGGTGCTCAAACCAAGCAGAATGAACTTTTTTTTGAGCCTTGTTGTGAAGATGAAATAATTTTAATTGCACCTCCTGATTTTCCAGAAGAAAAAATTGAGCTTTCTCAATTAGCAAATTTTCCTGTAATTAAAAGGGAAGAAGGTTCTGGCACTTGGAAAAATGTGATGCAGGCTCTTGAAAATGCAGATTTTAATATGGGGAAATTAACTATTGTTGGAGAGATGGGATCCACGGAGGCAGTTAAATCTGCAGTAAAAGAAGGTTTAGGACTCTCTTTTGTCTCTAAAAGGGCTGTAGAATTGGAATTAGCGTTAAACTTGGTTAAAAGGGTTGAAATTAAAAATTTAATTATCAAACGGCATTTCTATTTAGTGTATCTAAAAAATAAAGACTTTTCTCCTCCCTGTAAGAAATTTTTAGAATTTTTAAGAAAAATTATAATATTGACCTAAAAATTGTTAATATTAGACATTTTAAGGGCTTAAAATGGCTTTCTTTTCTTTATTGAAGGCACATCTTTTTTCTTTTTCACCAGGTTATCACCAAATAATACACTTTTTAACCATTTAAAACCAAATTGAAGCAGTTTTAAATCGTCAACTTTGATCTCAGCTAAAGTTTTATCATCTAATTCAAAAATTTCTAAAAATTTACTTTCAAATATAAACCGTCTAAACCGATCAGGATTAGTAGAAACCATAAAGAATAATTCCAAGCTTTTTTCAGGGACCTCAATTGGACCTAAAGATTCTTTACGCATTATTATTTCTGCCCACTCCAAAATAGGTTCTTCTAAATCTGGTATACCTTGAGAAATTCTATACTCTTCCACGGTTATCTCTGGACCAGAATCTAAACCTTGACAAAAGCCCTCTTTTACTAAGTAATAAAACTCTTCATTTCTTTTTTCATCTCTATTGCGAAAAAGACCAAAGCCTAAGGGATAATATCTGCACGCAAGAGGTCTTACTTCATAGATTTGACATCCCTCTTCTCCTAAGAAGGGACAGGTTTTTTCTTCATCGTCTCTCATCTTAAGTTTTGCAATAGGAAGTTCTGATTTGGGTAGAATGAAAGGCTCTGTATATAGCAAGAGAAATTCATCTGTAGTTAATTTGAGAAAATCTCTAATACGAATAATATCATAGGGAGTAAGGGGTAAATATAACTCAGAACAGCAAAGTTTGAAACAAGGCACTCCTGGGTAGCATTGGAAATTTAGCTTTGACTGAGGAGTTAATCGAATAGGCTCTACAATTTTTTCAAAACCCTTTGCTCTATGAATGCTATCCATCTTTGTGTCACCTCAATGTATTTGTTTATATGATAATCCCTTTTAATTATTTTGAAAGAGCTTGAATAATTTTAAAAAACAAAGCCCCTCCAAAAGGCACCCAAAAATTATCCCGTTCACTAAAAAATTCCACAAAGGAGAGAAATACTGCTAAAGCTAAAAGTACATTAATAGGATAATTTAAGTATAGCCTTCCTATGAGAAAAGTGCAAAGAAAAAAGATAAAACTCCCAAGAGGAGATTTGTTAAACATTAAAAATTTTTTTCCATATAAACTGCCCACTATCCCAGCTAAAGGATCTGCTATCCCTAAAACTAAAATTAAATATCTTAAATCTTTACCCGAAACTAAAAGAGCTGAAATAAGTAATCCTAAAAGATAGAAAGTAGCATCACTTAATCTTTTATATTCATTTTCTTTTAACAGAGGTGTCCACAGAAAAGGAAAAGGCACTATCTTTGGAAATTTCAATCTAAAGAATTCCCATATTAGGGAAAAAATAAGGAGAAGAAGAATGAGTGAAATGAAAAAAGTTTTTTTAAAATAGCTGCAAAAGAGAAATAGAAAGAGAGAAAAAAGGATATGAAAAAGTTTTCTTTTCCAATTTATTCCCATTCGATGGTAGCTGGTGGTTTTGAAGAGATATCGTAAACAACGCGATTAACTCCTTTCACTTCATTAATAATACGATTGGAGATTTTAGCTAATAGGTCGTAAGGCAATCTAACCCAATCCGCAGTCATAGCATCTTGACTCTCAACCACCCTTAAGGCTATTACATATTCATAAGTTCTGGTATCACCCATAACTCCCACTGTTTTAATGGGAAGTAAGACTGTAAAACTTTGCCAAACTTTATAATACCATTGTGACTTAAGCATTTCTTCTTGCACTATGGCATCAGCTTCTCTAAGAATTTTTAATTTTTCAGGGGTTACTTCACCTATTACTCTTACTGCAAGCCCTGGGCCTGGAAAAGGGTGTCTCCAAATAATATGAGGTGGCAATCCCAAAATTTCAGCAATTTTCCTAACTTCATCCTTAAAAAGTTCTCTTAGAGGTTCTAAGAGTTTGAGGTCCATTTTTTCTGGTAATCCTCCTACATTGTGATGGCTTTTGATCCTTACTGAGGGGCCTCTAAAAGAACATGATTCAATGACATCAGGGTATAGGGTTCCTTGAGCTAAAAATGTAACTCCTTCAATTGATTTTGCTTCTTTTTCAAAAACTTCTATAAATGTTTCTCCAATAATTTTTCTTTTTTCTTCTGGATCAGAGATACCGCTTAACCTACTGAGAAAAAGATTACTTGCGTCTATATATCTTACCTTTAACCCAAGCTGGTTCATAAGGTTAAGAACTTCTTCAGATTCTCCTTTTCTCAAAAGGCCATTATTCACAAAAACGGGAATTAGCCTGTCTCCTATAGCTTTATGCACAAGAAGCGCAGTAACAGTAGAATCAATTCCACCTGAGAGAGCACAAATTACTTTTTCTTCTGTGCCAACTTTCTTTTTTATTTCTTCCACAGTAGTTTCTATAAAGGAGGGCATGGTCCATGTACCTTCACAGTGGCAGATCTCATAGATAAAATTTTTTAAAAGAGTTAATCCAATCTCTGTGTGGACCACTTCAGGATGAAATTGTACTCCATATAGAGGTTTATCTATGTGCATAAAAGCTGCATAAGGTGAGTTTTCAGTCTGAGCAATGGGTATAAATCCTTGAGGCAAGGTTTCTACTCTATCGCTATGACTCATCCAGACTTGATAAGTTTTTTCGGTAGAAAGTCCCTTGAAAAGAGGAACCTCTTTTAAAATTTTAATGATAGCTTGTCCAAATTCTCGTTTAAGACTCTTTTCTACGCTTCCCTGAAGCAGATAAGCCATAAGTTGAGCACCATAACAAATTCCCAAAATAGGAATTCCTAAATTAAAAATTTCAGGAGAAATAGTTGGAGCATTTTCATCATAAACGCTCGACGGTCCACCAGATAAAATAATCCCTTTAGGGTTAAATTTTATGATTTCCTTTAGACTTATAAAACAAGCTTTAATCTCACTGTAAACAGAGAGTTCTCTAATCCTTCTTGCAATAAGT
>JBKBJB010000045.1:0-6729 GCA_046294055.1 Caldimicrobium sp. | reverse complement strand
GGTCATAATGCCGATGCCAATACTTCTCTCATCTTTTAGATAGAAGGTGATTTCTTTGGCTCTCTCTCTGATAGTTTTTATTATCTCTCGTTCCTCTTCTAATGTTAAATTTTCTTTCTGCAAAAGTTCAGGCTTTATAAATTTTGAATCAACAGGTATAAATTTATCCTCACCTAATTTTAAAGCAAATTCTACCTCACCTCCTGCTATTTTAAGATTTCTTGTTAAAATGTGTTCAGGAAGAAGTGAGAGAGCCTTTTCTAAAGCCCTCTCTCCAGCTTTACCAGCCCCCCTACTTATAAAAATCTGACTTAATTTAATAAGCTCGCTTTTAAGAGTATTTAGTAAATCTTCAGCAAGATAAAGTTTTTGAAGATCCCTTTTTATCTCTGTTAGGTCAGAGAGACGCTCTTTTAAAGGAAAAAAGGATTCACTAAATTTATTCTCAAAATAGCTTTTTAGCTTATGATAAATAAATAGTAATCCTATCACAAGTAAAAGGAAGTAAATCAAGCTTATAATGAAGAGTTCTTTCATATATTGAAATTCCTTAGATGGAAACAATCCCCTGAATAGATTTTTTCTATACTTCCTTCAAGAGTTTTAATTAGAAGAGCACCTTGGTCATCTAAATCAAGTGCCCAGCCTATAATAGTTCTATCTGTGGTTTCAACGCGCACCATTTTTCCCAAAGTGCAACTAAATTCTTTCCACATGGGTAATATGCGCTCTTTATTCTGTAGGAGTTCTTCAAAGTGTTTTAAAATATTTTTAAAAAGCGGAAGCCGTTTAACTTGGGATTTTAAATTTTCACAGATAGATGTAGCTGGAAAAAGAAAGGCTTTCCCCTCTACCTTATTATTTACATTTATCCCCATACCAATAAGAGCATAGAGCAGTCGATCAACTTCAGCTTTAATTTCAAGAAGTATACCAGCAACCTTTTTATCGTAGAGAAGGACATCATTTGGCCATTTTACCTTAGCAGGAAGATTAAAAGTTTCTCTTATAGCTAAAGCAATGGCAACTGAGGAAAGATAAGTTAGGAAATGAGCCTTGCGAAGAGGGAGAGATTCTTGTAAAATAAGGGTAATCCAAAGTCCTCCCTCGTGAGATTCCCATTTCCTACCAAGCCTTCCTTTCCCTTGGCTTTGTCTCTCTGCTATGACAATTGCCTTTTTCCCTGCTTCTGCCAAATTTTTAGCAACATCCATTGTGGAAGTTGTCTCAAGAAGATAAACTACCTCTTTAAAATATTCAGTTGCTTTAAGCAAATTTTCCAAGTCTTCTTGAAGAAAAATATCCTTATAAGAAAGCTCATAGCCTTTTTTATGAATGGAAATGGGATAGCCTAAATTTTTTAATTTTTTTATTTTTTTCCAAATACTCACTCTACTTATTCCAAAAAGTTGAGCTAATTTTTCTCCAGAGACAGGCCCTTCTTTTTCTTTTAGAATTTTAAGAAGAGATTCTTCAAATGTGTTAAGTTTTGTTAAATTTTGCATAGGGGAGATATGCCGGGGGCGGGATTTGAACCCGCACGGAGTTGCCTCCACTGGATCCTGAATCCAGCGCGTCTGCCTTTCCGCCACCCCGGCTATTCCAAATTGCTTATTTTTAATCTTATCTGAAAGACCCTCCTTCGTCAATTCTTTATGTGAACTTAAAAAATTTTTCCCAAAGGCTGAGTTCTTTTCATTTTTGCTCTCTCAATTACCCACTTATTAAACATTTAAGGCTCGGGAACTGCTATTTAAGCTCAATTCTGAGGCAAGGATTTATTAACTTTAATAAGAAGAAGTAATGAAATGGTTTGTAAGGTTATGGAAAAAAGGACAAGGCTATATAGGGAATATTCGTATAATACTCCTAAAAGGAAGCTTCCTATGAACCAGAAGCTACCAAAGAGAGCCGAAAAGATACCAAATCCAGAACCTCTCTTTTCAACAGGCAATATTACAGCAATAACAGCCCGTAAGATAGATTCAAGTGCCCCAAGGCCGATTCCCCAAAGAACTATCCCTATAAGGATAAAAAAAAGATTTTTTCCTAAGAAAAGAAAAGGAGTTGCAAAAAGACAAAGTAAGTTTGCCAAAAGAACTACTTTGAATCCCTTTTTGTCATACCACAACCCTAAAATTAAGGCTGAGATGGCATCAACCCCCATAGCAATGGCATAAAAAAGAGGAATAAATTCCTTTGAAAGAAGGGTAGTTTTTTCGAAGTGATATCCTACCAATGGGAAATCTACAAAGGCAGCTCCAAAAATAGCTATGGAAAAGACATAGAGCCAGAATACTTTGGGATAGGCTTCCTTCAACAAGGTACCTCTCCGTGTTGGTAGTTCTAAATGATAGTGAGAAAGTTTTTTTGCAGCAAATAAAAAAATCAAAGCTAAAAAAGCTGGGATAAATAAAAAGAAAAAGGATTCTCTATAATTCCCTTTTATAGAGACGATAAAGGCTACGATTAGAGGCCCTATAATAGCACCTATTTGATCTAAAGCTTCGTGAATACCAAAAATTTTGCCTTTACCTATCTTTGTTGACATGAAGGAAAGAAGGGTATCTCTTGCAGGAGATCTTATAGCTTTTCCTACTCTTTCTAATACCACTAATAGACAGGCAAGGTCCCATCTATCAACTAAGCCAAGTGCAGGCACTGCAAAAAGATTAATTCCGTATCCAAGAAAAATAAATGTCCAATAGGTTTTAAGTTTATCAATGAGGAACCCAAAGATTAGCCTTAGAAAGTATCCAAAAAATTCACCTAAGCCCGAAATAAAACCAATAACAGCAGCATTAGCACCTAAAGAACCAAGATAAGGCCCAAGGATGCCCCTTGCTCCTTCATAGGTTAAATCACTAAGAAGACTAACTAATCCAAAGAGGAGAAGAAGATATATTATGTTATTCATACATTAGGGGCAGAGGCCTTTTAAATAATTTTTTAGGTTTGAAATATAATTTATAACAGCTTTTTTACCTGTCCCTCCTAAGATCTCTCTTCTTGAGAGGGCATGATCAATGGTAAGCCACTGATAGATATCCTCCTCTATGTGGGGATGAAAATTTTTATATTCTTTTATAGAAAGATTTTCTAATGTTTTCCCCCTTTCTTCAGCATAACGCACAATTTGTCCTGTAATATGATGTGCCTTTCTAAAAGGAATTCCCTTTGAAACTAAATAATCAGCAAGCTCCGTAGCTAATAAAAACCCTTCTTTTAGCATAGCCTCCATACGGTCTTTTTTTACCTTTAGACTTTCTATAAGAAGGGTTGCCATTTTGAGAGAAGCTTTGGTATTTTTTAAGGCTTCCAATAATGGAGGTTTATCTTCTTGTAAGTCTCGGTTATAGCTTAGAGGTAAGTTTTTGACAAGGGTTAAAATTTGAACTAAGTTTCCTAAAACTCTGGCACATTTACCTCTTATAAGCTCCGCTGCATCTGGGTTTTTCTTTTGGGGCATAATAGAACTTCCAGAGCAGAATTGCTCCGGTAAATCAATGAAGGAAAATTCGGGTGTCATCCATAAAATGAGCTCTTCTGAGAGTTTTGAAAGATCAAGCATGATAAGGGATAGAATAAAGACACCTTCTGCTATAAAATCTCTGCTTGATACAGCATGAATGCTATGGGGATGAGGTTTAATAAAACCTAACTCTGTGCTCAAGAAATTTCTATCTATAGGGAAACCTGTGCCCGCAAAGGCAGAAGAACCAAGTGGACAGAGTTTTAATCTTTTTTCCCAGTCAAAAAGCCTCTCTAAGTGATGTTTCATAGCTTCTGTATAGGTGCAAATCCAATGAGAAAAAAGCACTGGTTGTGCATGTTGAAGATGGGTAAATCCTGGCATAAGAAGATCAATATTTTCTTCCGCTTTTTTTAGAACGGCTTTAATAAAGTTACAGAGTAAACTTTTTAATTCCTCTACCTCAGCGATGAGGTATAACCTGAGGTCCGTTACTACTTGTTCATTTCTTGACCTTCCAGTATGAATTTTATAGGCAATCTCTCCAATAAGCTCATAGAGCCTTTTTTCAAGGTTCATGTGAATGTCTTCAAATTCTATTCTAAACGGAAAAGAGCCTTCTCTAATCTCTTTTTCTATAGTTTTAAAAGCTCGTTCAATTTGAGCTAATTCATCTTGCGAGAGGATACCTATTTTATTTAATGCCTTAGCATAGGCTAAACTTGCCTTTATCTCCGCAAAGGCTAAAACCCTATCAAAGGAGATAGACTCCGTAAATTCTTCAAAAAATTCATGAGATTTTTCTTTAAATCTGCCACTCCAAGCTTTCTCCATAGGTAAATCCTTTTATAGAAATTTTATAGCATTTTATCACTTGTGTAAGCTAAATTCAAGCTTTTAAAAGCTATTCTTTTTTGTTGGTTTTAAAGAAATTTTAAAAATTTACTCTTGACATTTTAGAGAATTTAAATAAGTTAAAGTGGTAGAAAGTGGAAAAAAGTGGTAAAAAATGTTTAGAGGGAAATTTAAACATTCTTTGGATGAGAAAGGAAGGGTAAGTTTACCAGTAAAATTTCGTGAGAGTTTAAGGGTGCGCTATGGTTCAGAGGTTCTTATTATAACACATTTACCCGAGTGTTTAGTAGCTTATCCAGTAAGCGAATGGAAAACGTTAGAGGAGAGATTACTTAATCTTCCCTTTGGTATAAAAGAGACGCGAGAGTTTTTAAGGTATTTTATAGGGTCTACTGTGGAATGCGAGCCCGACAAACAAGGAAGGATCCTTATTCCTCAATCTTTGAGAGATGAAATCAAGGTGGAAAGGGAAGTAGTTCTATTAGGTATGTTAAATTATTTTGAAATTTGGCATCCTTTGGCGTTAGAGGAGAGGTTTACAAAGATAAAGGAAAATTTTGATGAAATAATGAGTGTAATTAATCCCTATCTTATGAGGAAGGAAGCTGTTTAAGCATGAGCCTGTTTTGGTGAAAGAGGTTATAGAATGGCTAAAGCCAGAGCCAGGAAAGATATTTGTAGATGCAACCTTAGGTTTAGGGGGACACACTAAAGCTATATTAGAAGCAAGTGCCCCATTAGGTATGGTTTATGCCTTTGATTGGAACAAAGAGTCTATGGAGATAGCTAAGGAAAGGCTAAAGGAATTTGAGGGGCGAGTGAAATATATACCCAAAAATTTTACTGCTATAAATGAAACTTTGCAAAGGGCTGGAATTTTGGTAGATGGAGTGCTTCTTGATCTTGGCCTTTCTTCATTTTTATTAGAAGGCTCTGGGAGAGGTTTTACCTTTCAAAAAGATGAACCCTTGGATATGAGGATGAGTGAGGAAATTAAAATTACGGCCAAGGATATTTTAAAAAGGGCAAGATTTGAAGAACTTTGGGATATTTTACAGAGCGGGGAAGTCCCAAGAGCGAAAGCATTTGCAAAGTATCTTATAGAAAGGCGAAAATATAAATCTTTTGAGACTACCCGGGACTTAGTTTCTGCTGTTATAGATTTTTATAAGCCCTCGCCTAAGAAAGAAAAGGATATATTAGCTTTAGTCTTTCAAGCTTTTAGAATTAGGGTAAATAGGGAACTTGAGAACTTGGAAAAGGCTTTAAGGGATGTGCCAGAAATTTTAAAAGTGGGAGGAAGGTTTGTAGTGATATCTTATCATTCCTTAGAGGATCGTTTGGTAAAAAGAGCATTTCAAAATGATGTGAGGCTGAGAGTGCTAACAAAAAAACCAATTATTCCGAGTCTTGAAGAAATAAGAAGAAATCCCAGAGCAAGGTCAGCTAAAATGAGAGTAGCAGAAAGGAGGTATTAATATGCAAGGAAAAGTTTATACGATAAAGCCTGATATAATCTATAAAAAACAGGTAAGTAAAGCAGTAAGTAAAGAAAGGGTTGAAAATGAAGTTTCTCTTAAAGAGCGAATAATAGATAGATTAGAATCTGTATTGCTTCTTATTTTAAGTGTTATTTTCTTAGTTGCAAGTGTTGGTGTTGCCTATAAAAGCCTCATATTAATTAAAATAAAAAGTGAGAAAAGAAAGCATCTGCTTGAGCAAGCTCAACTACAAGAACAATTGAAGGTTTTAACTTCAAGAGAAGTAGTATTAGAAAAAGCCAAAAAATTAGGCTTAAAACCTCCAAGTGAAAAAGATTATATTATACTAAAATGAAATGTAGGTGTAACCTTTGTTTGATCTTAGCACTTATTATTCTTTTTTTGGTAATTCTCTTTAATTTTGAGAAGGGGAGTGGGTACTATACATCTAAATCAAAGCGGGGCTATATATTAGATAGGAATGGAGAACCCCTTGTAATTTATAAAGAATCTTTTCAAGCTTACTATCTTATTCCAAGAAGAAATTTTTTAGGTAGTGATGTCCCTGAGGAGATCAAAGCTTATCTTCCAAAACCTTTAGATTTGCCAAAAAAGGGTCTTGTTTTACTTTCAGATAGTTTAACCTTAGAAGAAAAGGAAAAACTTGCTAAGGTAAAAAATGTTTCAATTAGAAGAAATGTTGAAAGAGAAATTCTCTTGGAAGGGTTAGATCCCCTAATTGGGATTACAGCAGGAGATAAAGGTATTTCCGGCATTGAGAAGGTATTAGAAGGAAAATTACTAAAAGGGGAAAGCGTTTTTATTTCCATTGATACACACTATCTAAATAAGGTTTATAATTTAATTAATATGTACCCTTCATACAATATAAAAGGTATTGCTCAATTTGACCTTAAAACA
>JBKBJB010000044.1:3417-6809 GCA_046294055.1 Caldimicrobium sp. | reverse complement strand
TCCTATATCATTGGCAAAAACTACACAAAAAAGAAAAAGAATGCTCTCTCTATTATAATTTTGTATTAAAATTTTAAGGGATGCGAAGCCAATAAAAAGGTAAATCATACCGAGAAAAAAGGGAAAAAATTTTTTGGCAAAGGTTTCTTTTTGAAAGTTAGACATAAAAGGGACAAAGCTTCCAACCAAAAGTAAAAATGTGATATAAATAGGTGAAAATTTATTTAAAGCATAAAGTGCGGTTAATAAAAAAAGAAACCCATAAACTAAAAAAGGAGAAGAAAAGTTAAATAGTTTACACCATTCATACCAAGCTATTAAAACACACAAAAAAAGGCAAAGAATTAATGAGATAGCAGGGCCTTTAAGGATTAAAAGCACTAAAAGAGGGAAAAGAATAAGAGTTGAAAGTGTCCTTTTTACAAAGTTAGAATTCATAAATTTTTCCAAAGCGTCTTTCCCTTTTTTGATAGTTCTCCAAGGCTTTTAAAAAATCTTCTTCTGTAAATTCTGGCCAAAGAAGGTCAGTAAAATAAAGTTCTGTATAGGCTGATTGAAAGAGATAAAAATTTGAAAGTCGCAATTCCCCGCTTGTGCGGATAAGTAAATCAGGGTCGGGAAGTTCTGGAAAATAAAAGAATTGTCTAAATAAATTTTCGTTTATATCCTTTGGATCTAATTCTTTATTTATTACTTTATCAGCTAATTTTTTAACAGCTTTTAAAATTTCTGCTCTTCCACTATAGCTTAAAGCTAATACTAAGGTCATTTTTCGAAAGGAGGATGTTTTTTCCTCAACCTCCCCGATTTTTTTTTGTAGCTCTTCAGGAAAATCTTCTATGTCTCCTATAACTTTTAATCTAATTTCATTTTCTATCATAGTGGGTAGCTCTGCATCTAAGTATTCTGCAAGTAAGGATAAAAGGGCGGATACCTCGGAAGAGGGTCTTTGCCAGTTTTCCTTAGAAAAGGCAAAAAGTGATAAGTAGGGAATATTTAATTCCCTTGCTTTAATGATAATTTTTTTGGCAACCTCTGCTCCCTTTTTGTGACCGTAGATCCGAGGGTAGCCTTGTTTTTTAGCCCATCTACCATTGCCATCCATTATAATAGCTACATGCTTTGGAAGTGTTTTCAGGAATGGATATGCAGAAGTTAAATTATTTGAGGAAGACATTCTATGGAGTTAAAATTTCTTTTTCTTTTTCAGCCAAAATTTTTTCTATAGATTTTATGAATTCATCGTGAATTTTTTGTACTTCCTTATCTAATTTTATATATTCGTCTTCTGAAATTTCCTTATTTTTTTTGGCAGTTTTAAATTTTTCTAAAATATCTCTTCTAAGATTTCTTATAGCAATTTTGGCTTCTTCTCCTATCTTTTGGGCAACTTTTACTAATTCTTTTCTTTTCTCTTCTGTAAGTGGTGGAAACACAAGTTTTATGGTTTTTCCATCACTTGTAGGGTTGATTCCAAGGTCTGATTTTTGAATTGCTTTTTCAATTTCTTTAATTAAAGAAGGATCCCAAGGCTGAATTATAAGAATTTTACCTTCAATTATATTGATAGAGGCAATTTGGGGTATGGACATTTTCTGACCATAGCAGTCCACTTTTATACCTTCAAGAAGGCTTATAGAGGCTTTTGAAGTTCTAATGTAAGAAAGCTTCTCTTTTAAATTTTGTATTGTTTTTTGCATCTTTTTTTTCAGGTCTTCTAAAGCCTCTTTCATAGGGTCTCACCCCCTTTTTAACTTATTAATGTTCCTATTTTTTCTCCTAAGATAGCTTTTTTTATATTACCTGGCTGAAATAAATTAAACACTAAAATAGGCAATTTATGCTCTCTTGCTAAAGAAAAGGCTGTAGCATCCATCACTTTTAAATTTCTTTTAATAACTTCCTCAAAAGAGATTTTCTCAAATTTTTTGGCTGTAGGATTTAATAGCGGATCCCTTTCGTAGACCCCGTCTACTTTGGTTGCCTTCATAAGAATTTCTGCTTCAAGCTCTAAAGCTCTAAGAGTTGCTGCAGTATCAGTGGTAAAAAAGGGATTACCAGTTCCACAGGCTAAAATTAAGAGCCTTCTCTTCTCTAAGTGTCTTAAGGCCTTTTCTCTGATATAGGTTTCTGCAACCTCTATAACTTCCAGGGCTGTCATAGTTCTTACAGGAATTCCTTTTTTTTCTAATACATCTTGAAGTGCCAAGGCGTTAATTAAGGTAGCTAACATTCCCATATAATCAGCACGTGCTCTATTTAGACCTTCCTTTTCACCAGCAACTCCTCTGAATATATTTCCTCCTCCAATAACAATTGCTAATTCCACACCCAATTCATACACTTCCTTTAATTGGTCACCTATTTTATTTAAAAAGGAGTAATCTATTCCGAAAGGTTTCTCACCTAAAAGAGCTTCGCCAGATAATTTTAGAAGTACTCTTTTATATTTTAACTCATTGCTGTTCAATTCTAATCACCGATTTGAAATCTGGCAAATCTTTTGATAACTATTTTTTCTCCGGTCTTGGCTATAAGTTCATTTAAAAGGTCTTGAACAGTAATCTCTGGGTTTTTGATAAAGGGCTGCTCCAATAAAACACTCTCTTTATAGAATTTTTCTAACTTTCCTTCTAAAATTTTGGGAATAATATTTTCAGGTTTACCTTGTTCTCTAAGCTGTTCTTCATAAATTTTTTTCTCTCTTTCTAAAATTTCCTGTGGCATCTCTTCTCTGGTTACACAGATAGGGGCAGTTGCAGCTATTTGCATGGCAATGTTATGAGCAAATTCTTGAAAATCTGGAGTCCTTGCTACAAAATCTGTTTCACAATTTATCTCCACTAAAACGCCAATTTTTTTATTACTATGAATGTAAGCTTCTATTATTCCTTCCTTAGTCTCCTTAGCTGCTCTTTTAGCAGCAATGGCTAACCCCTTTTTTCTTAAAATATCAATAGCCTTTTCTATATCCCCATCAGCTTCTTCCAAAGCTTTTTTACAATCGCTAAAACCCGCTGCTGTCCTTTCTCTTAATTGTTTAATTAATTCTATGGAAATTTGTGCCATTTTTGCCTCCTTCTTTAAAGTTTATTCAGTTCCCACTAAAAGCTCCGCTACTTCTTCAAATTTTATATCTTTTTCTTCTTCAGCTAAGATTTCTTGTAAAATTTCTTCAGTTTTTCTCTCTTCAGTAAACAATTCTTCTTCAAAGCCTTCTTCTTTGTCGCTAAGAGCTACCAATTTTTCTTTATAAATTTCTTTACCTTCGAGACAAGCGTCAGCAATCTTTGAGGTGATCAATTTAACAGCTCTTATAGCGTCATCATTTCCTGGAATTATGTAATCAATGAAATCGGGGTCGCAATTTGTATCTACAATAGCTACAATGG
>JBKBJB010000044.1:0-3407 GCA_046294055.1 Caldimicrobium sp. | reverse complement strand
CATGTACTGGGTCTACAATATAAAGAGCCTGAGGAAGACTTTCCATATTTTTAATACCTGCAAGATTTCTTTCCAATTTATCTTTTAACCTGGCTAATTTTAAACGCTCTTTTTTTAGAAATCTTTCTATGGTTCCATCTTCAAACCAAGTTTCAATTCTTTTTAATTTTTCTACACTTTGTCTGATCGTTCTGAAATTTGTAAGAGTTCCACCTAACCAACGAAAATTTACATAAGGCATTCCACATCTTTCCGCTTCTTCTTTTATAGCATCTTGAGCTTGTTTTTTAGTGCCTACAAATAAAACCGTTCCACCCTGGGAAGTAACATTTACCACAAACTCATAAGCTATTTCAAAATACTTAAGAGTTTGTTGAAGGTCAATGATATGAATTCCATTCCTTTCCCCAAAAATAAAGGGTTTCATTTTGGGGTTCCATCTACGTGTTTGATGGCCAAAGTGAACACCAGCTTCTAAAAGTTGTTTCATAGTAATGTGACTCATATGATCTTATACCTCCTTTTATGGGTTTTTTATCTTCCGCCTAAGGTGGAATAAACCTTCACCCTCTATAAAGAGGGCACCCTTTTCCTTAGGCGTGCTTTGTTATCTTTTTATGAGAGAGGATAAACGCTAACTACTTTCCTCCCTTTCTTAGTTTCAAATTTTACTATGCCCTCTATTTTGGAAAAGATAGTATAATCCTTTCCTAAACCAACATTAATACCAGGATGAAATTTAGTGCCCCTTTGTCTAACAATTATTTCTCCAGCTTTTACGAGTTGCCCACCAAACCTTTTAACCCCCAATCGTTTAGCTTCGGAATCTCTCCCATTACGGGAAGAGCCTCCAGCTTTTTTGTGAGCCATATTATATCCCCCCTTTAAACTTTAATTTCTTTAATTTCAAGCATAGTATAATATTGTCTGTGTCCTTTTTTTCTCTTATAACCCTTCTTAGGTTTTTTCTTAAAAACAATAATTTTAGGACCTCTTGCTTGTTCAAGAATTTCTGCGGTAACTGTAGCAGTTTCTAAAAGGGGGTTCCCAATTTTTAAATCTTCTTCAGTTTTTACCAATAAAACCTCTTTTAATTCAATAGTGTCTCCCACTTTTCCCTCAATTTTTTCAACTTTTATTCTATCTCCGGGTTTCACTACATATTGTTTACCGCCGGTTTTTATTACTGCAAGCACGGATAGCCCTCCTTTAAATTTTTCCTAAAGATATAGCAATTTTCCCTCTTTGTCAAGAAGTTAGTGTTGGTATATAATTTAAACATATGTCCTGTAAATGGCTTCCGCCAAGTAGAACAAATCAGCCACTTTGGGAGGGAAAAATGATAGAAAAATTAACTTTACCTAACGGACTAATTTTGGAAATTTGGAATTATTCAAGAAAACTTGCTGGAGATAGGTGGTTAGTTGGTTTTTTAGCACAAATTGCCGTTGAACCGAAAAAAGAAGATTTTTCAGGAGAAATTTACTATGAGTATTTTTTAAAACATAGCGATGGAAAGCTTTATTATAGATATAGAAAAGAGAGAACCTTTGTTCCAGAAGAAGATGTTAAATTGGTATACGAAAATATTAAAAGGAATTTTATCCAAGCAGTTTTACCATATCTCTCCAGGGAAGATTTTAAAGACAATTTTTTGCGAACAGAGGTTGCTTTATATGAAAAGAAAGTAGATTGGAACCTTTATTTACAAAAAAAAGAAAAAGAAGAAGAGGAACTGGAAAAATTGTGGAAAGATAAACACTTTATCTAAGGGGGGCACTCTCTGGATTATCTGTTTGTTCTAAGGAGGGCTTTGAAGTTTCTGCGGGATTTGATTGATCTGTAGACTCTGAAAGATTAGTTTTTTCCTCCTTATCATTTATTTCCTTTTCAATCTCTCTGTAATCTTCTTTAATGATATTTCTTTGTTTCATAATGTTGTAAATTATCTTTGTTCTTCTTTCCACATATTTCTGGTTGGAAAGTGGGTTATATTTTAAAGGATTAGGTAAAACTGCTGCTAAACGGGCAGATTCCCAAGGTGTAAGGGCAATAGCAGGTTTTTTGAAATAATGCCTTGAAGCCGCTTCTATGCCAAAGATTCCTTCTCCCCATTCAGCTATATTTAAATATATTTCTAAAATCCTTTTTTTACTAAGAGTTCGCTCTAAGCGGACAGTTAAAATAGCTTCATGAATTTTTCTAATAGGATTTTTCGAGGGGCTCAAAAAAAGATTTTTAGCGGTTTGTTGTGATATGGTACTTCCTCCATATTTAATTTTTCCTGCTTTAAGATTGGCTTCAATAGCTTTTTCTATAGCATCAAAATCAAACCCCTCGTGTCTAAAAAATTTGTCATCTTCACCTATAAGCACAGCCTTAATTAAATAGGGTGAAACCTGAGATAGAGGCACCCAAATTTGCTTGATTCTAATTTTTTTGCCTTTCCTCTCCCATTGCTTCATTCTATATTTCATCATAGCTGTAATTTTAGGGTTTTCTTTTTTTAAATAATCTATAGGTATAAACCAGGGATAAACAAAGAGATAAAGAAAGAAGAAAAGGGCAATCCCAAGGATAAAGACTTTAAGTTTTTTCATTTTTATATTTCTCCAATAGAAGAAATAGAGCTATACCAAAAGCTACTGCAACATTTAAAGATTCCTTTTCCCCAAATAAAGGGATTTCAAGTACCACATCAGAAAGCTTTAAAACTTCTTCAGAAACTCCATCTACTTCATTTCCTATGACTAAGGCCAAGGGAAAGTCCTTTGAGCTTATCTTTTGTATGGGTATACTTTTATCTGTTAACTCTAAAGAGGCAATAGTGTAGCCTTTTTTCTTTAATTTTTCTACAGCTGTTATCGTTGAAACTTCGTATTCCCATGGCACGAAAGCTGTAGTTCCAAGGGCAGTTTTTTCAATGCCTGAATGAGGTGGCTTTGCTGTAATGCCACAAAGTATAAGCTTTTCAATATAACCACAACAAGCAGTCCTAAAAATAGACCCAACATTATAAGCACTTCTTAAATTATCAAGAATAGCTACTATGGGAAAAGGAGATGAGGGCTTATTCTTTCTCCATTTTTCTAAAATCTCTTCTCCTATAATTTTTCTCATGTTCCTATCTCTGCTCTTTCTTATAAAAAGACTTTCATTTTTGGTTATTAGTTCAAGAGAACACTTGCTTGATTTAATGAAGTTTAATCTCTAAAAGGGGAATTTTCAAAGTTTCTCCTTTTTTTAAAGGTTTATCCTTTGCAATCGGAAAAGAAGTACCATGAATAATAGTGGTTCTTCCGTATTTTTGGTTAATTTTATCTATAGCTTCGTAAAGTTTATTTGTCCTTTCTGGATAAACTTTAGATCCTTTGCTGAATAGAGAGAGCTGAAAGACATTTTGGGAA
>JBKBJB010000043.1:0-6839 GCA_046294055.1 Caldimicrobium sp. | reverse complement strand
CCAATTTTTGGTCTAATTATTAAAATTTTTTTAGTCCTCTCCATAAGCACACTTAATTAATAAAAGTTTTTTTGCAATTTTTAACCATCTCCGTATGCAGTTTAATCTTAATTTGAAAATTTACTTTAGCAAATTTTTGTGTAGGTGTCTCAAAAATATTATAAAATGAAAAATCTCACTCAAATACATATTCTGTGGTATATTTTCCCAGGAGTCTTCAGGTTTTATTTCAGGATCTCAAAGCTCGTATATTTTTCGGCAAGCTCGTTTATTCTCTATATAGGTTTCAAAGATTTTATCTAAAAGAAAAAAACAGCAGATTGTGACATTCTCAAATTGATGGTAATAGTGAAAAGTATGAATTTTGCACTTGGAATTTTTAAATTTTTTTCTATTATTTGGTAAACAAGTTTAAAGATACTCAGGAGGTTTTGATGCTATTTTACTTAGCCCATGGTTGTCCAAATTGTGGTGGGATCATATCTGATGAAAGATTAGCAAAAGGCTTGCCCTGTGAAGCTTGTTTAGAAGATCTTTCCTTTTTAGAGAAAGAGGTAGGATTAGAGAGGATAGGAAAGCACCTTCAACAGAAAGGAAAATTAAAAGACTTAAAACCATTTCTTGAGGTTGAGGAAAAATTAAAAAACTTTAAAAAGTTTTTTCAGGAAAACTTTGGAGTTTTACCCTCATCTCTTCAGCTAAGCTGGGCTAAACGCTTTTTCTTAGGTGAATCCTTTGCAATTATTGCTCCTACAGGCACTGGAAAAACCACTTTTGGTCTTCTTGCCTGTCTCTTAGAGCCAGGAAAAACACTTATTCTTGTTCCTACAAAAATTTTAGTAAAACATCTATACGATAGAATAAGAGAAATACAAGCCAAAACAACTGATAGAAATATAAATAATAAAACTCTTTTATCTTTTACCGGCTCTGCGAAGGAAAAGGAGCTTTTAGAAAAGGGCTTCTTTGATATTTTTATTTGTACACAAGCTTTTTTTCATAAAAATTATAGCCTTTTAAAGGATCTCAATTTCTCTTTAATTTTTGTTGACGATGTGGATTCCTTTTTAAAAAGTGGAAAAAACATAGAACGTCTCTTTTATCTTTTAGGGTTTACAGAAAAAGAAATTGCACTGGCTTTGAAAAGAGATAAAAATGAAGAAGAATTTCAAGAGCTTGCAAAAATTAAAGAAAATCGTAAAGAAACACAGAAAAAACTTATTGTATCATCTGCTACGCTTAAACCTAAGACAAGCCGTGCTATCCTCTTTCAAAATTTACTTGGTTTTGAAGTAACTCGCTTTGTTTCCACTTTAAGAAAGGTAGAAGATCTTTTTTACGAAGTAACGCCTGGTGATTTTTCTAACCTTTTAGAAAAGGCTTACGAAATAGTAAAAATTTTGGGTAAAGGTGGGCTTCTATTTATAGAAGAAAGCTATGGGAAGGAAAAAGTTGAAGTAGTATCAAGTTTTTTTAAAGAAAAAGGTCTTAAAGTAGGATCTTACCTCGAATTATCAGAAGAAGAACTTCTTGAGACTCTGGAAAAAGGAGAAATAGATTTAGCCATAGGACTTGCTCACTTATCTAACCCTCTTCTACGAGGGATTGATTTTCCTGAAACTTTATCCTATACCATTTTTTTGGGGGTCCCAAAACATAGGTTTCCTTTATTTAAATCCGATGTTGAAAATACCTTTAACCTACCCATTTCTATTCAATTTCTTCATAATCTCTTTTTAACACTTCTTATTCTTTTTGAGGAAGAAGAGAGATTTCAAGCCTTCTCGTACATAAATTATCTTAAAAAATACCTTACTTTAAAAGAAAAAAATTTGTCCCAATACGAGGCAATCTACAAGAAGGTATTAGAAATAAGATATTTTCTACAAAGAAAACTCGAAGATCCTCAATTCTTGGAAAAACTTAATACTTCTGAAGAGGTATTCTTAGAGAGAGACGAAGATGGGCGATTTTATGTAGTTGTAGGAAATGCCCAAGTATACCTACAAGGATCTGGTAGAGTATCAAGGCTTACAGCAAGAGGATTACTTCCTGGGCTTTCTATAATTTTAGTAGATAATCCAAAAGCTTTTAAAAGCCTTATAAAGAGGCTCAAATTTTATATTGGTGAAGAAATAACTTTTCAAAAGGCAACATTAGATAAGGTTTCTCATCTAATAACCCAAATTAGGGAAGAAAGGAAAACTCTAAGTAAAACTACACTTGATTTCAAAAACTATCTTATAATTGTTGAATCACCACATAAGGCAAAAACTATAGCTAATTTTTTTGGAAAACCTGCCAAAAGAAGACTTAAGAATCTATTGCTCTATGAAATACCTATGGAGAATACACTACTTAGTATTTGTGCATCATTAGGACATCTGTTTAATTTATCAAGAAGAGAGGGTATTTTTGGAGTCTTCAAACATAACGGACATTATTATCCCCTCTTTGATACCATAAAGATTGATAAAAAAATGGGGCAAGAATTAGTAGACGAAGAACTGGAGTATGAGAAAGATTATTTTGATAAAAGGGACATTATCTCCTCATTAAGGACCTTAGCCTATTGTGCTACAGAGACTTTTATTGCTTCAGACCCTGATGCAGAGGGTGAAAAAATCGCTTACGATCTATTTATTAATCTTAAACCCTATCAGCCTAATATTAGCCGGCTTGAATTTCATGAGATTACCCCAAGGGCATTTAAAAGGGCTTTAGAAGCTAAAACCTCTATTAATCTTTCTAAAGTGAAGGCACAACTTGCAAGAAGAGTAGCTGATAGATGGGTGGGCTTTACCTTATCAAGAGAGCTCTGGAAAGCTTTTAATAAGAAAAATCTTTCTGCAGGAAGAGTTCAAACTCCGGTTTTAGGTTGGGTGATAAAAAAGGCTGAATTAGCTAATCAATATAAATACCGCCTGACATTCTCTTTATATGGTTACAATTTCTTAATAGAAATCGAAGATAAAGAACTTGCTAAGAAAATCTATGAAGAGCTTCCAAATCTTAAAATTAAGGAACAAGCTCGATACGAGGAAGACCTTTCGCCCCCTCCACCTTATACTACAGATACTATTTTAGAAGAAGCTTACTACAATTTTCGTTTCTCCACTTCTTATACTATGAATTTGTTACAGGAACTTTTTGAATTAGGGTTAATTACATATCACCGTACAGATTCTACAAGAATCTCAGAAACAGGAAGATTTCAGGTGGCTAAACCTTATATAACTCAATCTTTTGGAGAAGAGTATTTCTATCCAAGAGAGTGGTCTAAAGAAGGAGCCCATGAAGGGATAAGACCAACTCATCCCTGGGATCTTAAGGAACTTAAACTTCGCACTGCTTATGGCTTAATTGTATTCAAAAACCCAAGAGATTCTCTAAAACTTTATGACTTGATTTTTAGAAGATTTATTGCCTCACAAATGAAACCCCTTCGTCTACTAAAGGGAGATTTTGAGTTTATCCTGCCTTCTTATACATGGAAGGAAACCCTTAATTTAGCTATTTTGGAAAAGGGATATGATTTGATTTGGAAGGGACCATCTATATTTACTTGCACAGGAGAAGACATAAAACCTGAAAGAATTGAAATTAATAAAATTCCTAAGGTGTTTTTATACAACCAAGGAAGCCTCATCCAAGAAATGAAAAAAAGAGGCTTGGGTAGACCCTCAACCTATGCAGAAATTGTGGCAACCTTACTACATAGACACTACATCCATGAATTAAAAAATGGAAGCTTAGTACCTACCCGTTTAGGAAAAGAGGTGTACCAGTATTTAGTGGAAAGATTTTCTCAATTTGTCTCAGAAGAGTTTACCAGGGAATTAGAAGAATTTATGGACAAGGTTGAAAGCGGAGAAAAAGAATGGGAAGAAATTTGCACAAAATTAAAACCTCTACTCAATTTAGAGAAAGTCCATATATAGTGAGATTGTTATTTTAAAAATTTGTTTTACAATTATTACTAAACAATTATTTTTAATCATTTGAGGTGACAAAGTGGAGGTCACAATGTTTAAAAAAAGCCCCTTTGTAGGATTGATCTTGGCAAGTTTGTTATATATAGTTTTAATGATTTCAAAAAAAACATATCTTCCTGATAATGCACTTATCTTTACCCTTTCCACCTTTATCTACCTTCTTGCAGGAATTATTTATTTAATCCATTGGATATATAATTGGGAAAAAGGATCTCTCGTTGGATCATCTATTGGATGGTGTGGCTTTATCACTAATTTTTACGGTTTCATTATAAGGTGGATTCAAACCTACCAAACAGGGTATGGATATGTACCTCTTTCAAATCTCTATGAATCCCTCATTTTTTTTTGTCTTGCTGTAGCTGGAATTTATTTATTTTGGGAATTGAAGTTACAAAAAAAGGTTTTTGGGAGCTTGGTTTTTATTTTAAACGCTCTCATTATGGCTTTTGCAAGTTTTGTTGCTGATTCCTCCATAAAGCCTTTAATTCCAGCTTTAAAAAGCAATTGGCTCATTGCTCATGTAATAACTTGTTTTCTTGGATATGCGGCCTTTGCTATAGCCTTTGTCATAGCTATCTTTTATTTACTTAGTAATATCACATTTATTCAAACACACCTGCCTGAGCGTTCACAATTAGAAAATTTTATGTATAAAACTATGCTTTTTGGATTTCTTTGGTTAACCCTTGGAATTATTACTGGGGCAATTTGGGCTGATCAAGCATGGGGAAATTATTGGAGCTGGGATCCTAAAGAAACTTGGTCTCTTATCACTTGGCTTATTTATGCAGGGGCTATACATGCAAAAATTATAAGAGGGTGGCGTGGAAATAAATTAGCTATTACTAATATTATTGGCTTTATAGCAGTTCTTTTTACTTACTTTGGAGTTAATTTTCTCTTATCAGGATTACATAGCTATGGAGGATTAAATTAAATAATTTAAAAAAGGGAGGCAAATTATGTTAGTTAAAGATTGGATGTCAGAGCATGTTATTACTCTCGATGAAAATACCTCTATCATAAAGGCTATTCAAGTTTTAAAAGAACATAAAATTAGAAGAATTCCAGTAACAAGGGAAAACAAATTAGTAGGAATAGCAACAGATAGAGACATAAAAGAAGTAACCCCTTCAAAAATAACCGCCTTTGAAGTACATGAGCTTTATTATCTTTTGTCAGAATTAAAACTAAAGGATATTATGACCAAGGACCCTCTTACAGTTTATCCTGATGATTCTGTTGAATATGCCGCAGTTATTATGCTTGAAAATAAAATATCCGGTCTTCCTGTAATAAACAAAGAACGACATGTGGTTGGCATAATTACCCAAACAGATATATTTAAACTCTTTGTAAATATTACTGGTGTTTATCATAGCCCTTATCAAATAGGGTTATTAATTAACCATCCTCATGATTTGATAAAACTATTTGAAATACTTAAGCAATATGAAATTATTCCTTATAGTCTTCTTACCTGGAAGGAAGAAATGGCTTTTCCTATAGAAAATGATCAAGAAAAACTTCATTCAGAACATAAAAGAATAGTTTTTCTACGTGTTGAAAAATTACCTGAAGAAAGATTTAAACTTTTTTTAGAAGAAATACATAAACACTTTAAAATTTTGCATACTCAAACTAAAGAAATATCAGACCTTCCTCGTAAGGAAATTAAGGAAAAAGATTTGCTTTTACCGATTTAAACTAATAGTTACTTTAAAATTTTTAAAAACTCATCAATTCTCAGGGCTGGTAAGCTCATTATTTCTACAGTTCCTCTTGAACCAAGTTCAATAGACATTTTCATAACAGTTTCATTATCCGGTGCTTCAATAATATTAACAAAATCATAAGGCCCAAGGACTGCATATTGCTGTAATACCTTTACACCCATAGCTTCTAATTCCTTATTTACTTCAAAAATACGATGTGGCTTTTCCTTAATAGTTTCTCTTCCTTCATCCGTAAGCTTAGATAAAACTACATATATAGGCATTCAACACCTCCTTAAAGGAGTATTTGTTTATTTTATTTATATAAAGATTATATAAAAAAACTTAAAGTCAAGACCCCGTGTTTCTTCAAAAATAATCTCTTCGAAAAGGGGTTGTTTCCTCATAATTGACAAAAAGGGTAAACATCCTTTAAAACACCTTGTTTATTCAACATTAATACCAAACAGGAGGTTATCAGGAAGGCTTAACCATGAGATACTGTGTAATTATCCTGAACTTAAAGGCTACATAACTGAAAGGATAAAAGCCTTACTTTTGAAGGTATCTGTAGCCACAGTGAATAGATTGCTTATGCTCTATAGGGACAAACTGAAGCTTAAGAAGAGATACAGGGGCAATCTCTATAGCAGTAATCTTAAGAGGTCTATAAAGGTAGAATCTTGGTTTGATAAACCCAAGGAGGCTGGATATCTTGAGATAGACCTTGTTCATCACTCAGGGTCATAAGGCAAGGGGGGATTCATCTATATACTTACAGTAACAGAGGTTTTAACAGGATGGACTGAGGTAAGGCCTATAAGGAATAAGGCAATGGTATGGAGAAAACAGGCCCTTGAGGATATCCTGAAGGCAATGCCAGTGCCCATAGGGAGGATACATTCAGACAATGGTTCTGAATTCATAAATGCCCATGTGCAGAGGATTTGTAGAGAGAGGGGGGATAGAGTTTACGAGGTCAAGGCCCTATAGGAAGAATGATTCACCTTATGTAGAGAGTAAGAACTGGTTGATGGTGAGGGGATATACAGGATGGAGGGGATATGATGCAGATAAGGAATTAGAGATGTTGAAGAAGCTTGGTAGCCGCAACCTTTAGGTTGCG
>JBKBJB010000042.1:0-6856 GCA_046294055.1 Caldimicrobium sp. | reverse complement strand
TTAGTAAGTTTTTTTGCTTCTTCTTCACTAATTAACCCATTTTCTAATGCCTTCCTTTTAATCTTTTCTATATCTATGCCCTTGCCATCGTCTTCTATTTCTATAACAACTTGTCCACCATTGTGATAGGCTCGCAAATAGAGATTTCCTTCTACGGGCTTACCAACCTGTGCCCTAATTTCTTCTGGTTCAATTCCATGATTTATAGCATTTCTTACCAAATGGATAAGGGGATCCTTAATAGCCTTAATAATAAATCTATCAAGTTCTGTATCTGCCCCTTCAATATGCAGATTTACTTTTTTATTTAAAGCACGAGCAAGGTCTCTAACAATCTTTGGGAATTTATTAAAAATCACAGCAATGGGCTGCATTCTCGTTTTCATTATAGTTTCTTGAAGTTCTGTTGTTACCTTGGAAAGAGCTTGCACTGAGCGTTGTAGCTCTCGGTCCTTCAGACGATTGGAAAGTTGAATCATTCTATTTTTTACTAAATTTAATTCACTTATAAGGTTTACAAGTAAATTTAAAACCTTAACATCAACTTTGTTATATGTGTCAGTAAACTCTATTTGAGGTGTTAGGTCTTCTGTTTCTTCGGTTTTTTCTTCTTTAAGAACATCATTATTAGGTATTATCTCTTTTGAAGGAGTTATTTTTTTTTCTAAAATTTCCTCAAAAACTGTGGTAGCTTCTTCTTTTACTTCTTCTTTCTCCTGCATTAGTTTAATTTTCTCTATTCTTTTTAGTTTGTCATTAACATTGGAAAGCTCTACTAAAAACTCTAAAATTCTATCTTCCATAGGCTCACTTTTATGCTCCTCTAAGTAAGCTACAATATATTTGATTTCTTTTAAGCATTTTAATAAAACATCAATTATTTCATCGTCTGCACTTATTACCTCATCTCTTAATTTAGCAAGTATATCTTCTGCAAAATGAGTTATCTTTTCTAAAGTTTTAAAACCATAAAAACCAGCCGCTTCCTTAAGAGCATATACAGTTCTAAAAAGATTTTTTAATATCTCAGCATTTTCCCTTTCCTTTTCAAGTTTTATAAATTCCTCCTCCATTTTAGCGATTCCATATTTCGCTTCAGCTAAAAAATCTTTTAAAATATCCTCGTCTATCATATTCATCTTCCTAAAATTTTACCTTTATTTACAACCTAACCATGTGCATTCTCTTAATATCTTTTTCAATCCCCCAATTACTTCATTAAAAGTTTGAATAATTTCATTTTCTATAAATTTTGAAACTTCTTTATTTTCTATTTTACCTTCCCTTTCAAATCTCTCAACAAGTGCGTGCAATTTCGCGTAGGGCTATTCTGTTTGTGTGATTTATCAGAAAAAGTACAAAGCTAATTAAGAAGATAAAAAATAAAGCTAAGATTTAACCTAATTAGGATATACAGTTTGTTCGTAGCTTCTCCTTAGTGAAACACTTAGTGAAACAAAATTATTAATTAAATTGATTAAAATATATTAGTATATAAAAAAGTCATTATTTGTACAAAAAAGAGTTAAAATTTTATAAAAAGCTTGTAATTCCTAATTTGCAAGCGTAGACTTAAAGACTACTTTCTAATAAAGAGATTGTCTCTTGTCAGTTTCAGTATTATTCGGTTTCTCCTGTGTCTTTAGTTGTTTCTTTTTTTATTTCTTTAGTTTTTTCTTTTCTTGCGTAGTCAGTTACATACCAACCTGTTCCTTTTAAAATAAAGCCTGTCTGTCCAATCAATCTTACTAATTCTCCACCACATTTATCACAAACTTTTAAAGGTTCTTCAGTAATAGGTTGCCATACTTCAAAATTATGACCGCATTTCAGGCAGGAATATTCATAAATAGCCATAAAGCCCTCCCCTTTCCTTAAAAAAATTTGGTTTAGAATTATGGGGCGATGAGATACACATAATATAAAGCAAAAAGTTAAAAATTAAAGAGGGTTAGAAATATTTCCTTTTGGGTATGATCCAAGCCAGACTACCTGAAGACAGTATTTTTGCATCTCTTCTATAGTTTCGCTCACCAAAGGGTCTTTAATATGTCCTTCGCAATCTAAAAAAAAGATGTATTTCCAGGGTTCATTTTTTGAGGGTCTGCTTTCAATTTTAGTAAGGTTTATTTTCCTTTCTGCAAAGCACTTTAACACATCGTATAAAGCCCCGGGGCGATCGGTAACGCTAAAGATTAAAGAAGTTTTATCTTGTCCCGTAGGAGCTACTTCAATTTTTCCAATTATCCAAAAACGAGTAGAGTTGCCCTTAATGTCTTCTATATTTTTAGCTACTATCTGTAAATGATAAAGTTTTGCCGCCATAAGACTTGCAATAGCTGCTATAGATTCATCAACAGCAGCCCATTTTGCTGCCAATGCTGTAGATGAAACTGCTTCAATGGGTACAGAGGGTAATTTTTTTCTCAACCATTTTTTACATTGAGCTACTGCTTGAGGATGGGATAAAATTTTTTTTATATCTTCCAGCCTACCCGTTAGGTTCATTAGATGGTGAGAAATTTGTTCATAAATTTCACCGCAAACCTTAAGACCATATTCATAGATTGCATCTAAAGTTGTAGCAACCACTCCTTCAATAGAATTTTCAATAGGAACTACTCCATAATGAACTCTTTCTGAGCTAACCTCTTCAAATACATCCAAAATAGTCTCTACTGGGATAAACTGAGCGGAGGTGCCAAAATAATGCTGTGCTGCAATGTGACTAAAAGTAGCTTCTGGTCCTAAAAAGGCAACTTTAATGCGTTCTTGTGAAGCTCTACAGGCTTTAATAATTTCTGAGTACACAACCTTTAAAGTCTCTTCTGGGAAAATACCCTGGTTAAGGTCTAATATTCTTTTGATAATTTGTTTTTCTCGCTCTAAATCAAAGGCTTGAACCTTCTTTTTTTCTTTTACACTTCCTATCTCTTGGGCAATTTTTAGCCTTTCTTTTAAAAGAGAGACTATTTCTTCATCAATTTTGTCAATTTTTTTTCTAAGGTCAGTTAATTTCTTTTTCATAGTGTCTAAAGTTTAAAACTTTTTCTTTAAATTGCAACGAGGAGAAAAAAGGTGGCCAAAAATTCAAGTAAGTTTAAGTAATTAGATGCTTTAAAAATTTTATATTAAAATAATCAGAAAGAGGTAAAATCAAAGTTAAATCCTTAAACCTGAAAGATGGGACTGCTAAAAGACTGGGAAATAGTTTTAGGGCTTGATCTTGCAGGAAGTCCTAAAAATAAAACTGGTTATGCCTATTTTAAAAAAGGGAATTTTTATGTGGGATATCTCTATAAAGACGATGAGATTCTTAGACTTTGTCAAAATTTTCAAATTGTAATGATAGATGCTCCTCTCACACTACCTGCTGACAGAAGAACAATTGAAGATCAAGGATCTCATTTGCGAGAGTGTGATAAATTACTTTTAAAAAGGGGCCATAAGTTCTTTCCAATTACTCTTGGACCAATGAGAAAATTGACCGAAAGGGGGATGAAATTTAAGGTTCTTCTTAGCTCTTTAGGCATTAAAGTATTTGAAACTTTTCCTGGAGCAATTTACGATCTTTTAGGTATTCGGAGAAAAGATAAAAAGGCGATCTTAAATTTTTATCTTTCTCTAAATCTTAAGCTTGAAAATAGAGAATATTTTCAGGATGAACTTGACGCAATTGCTTGTTGGCTTGCAGGGGTATGTTATCTTAAAGGACAAAGTTATTCTTTTTCTGGAAGTGATGGCGAGATAGTAGTAACAACAAGGTCATGTTTAGATAGCCTCACTAAAGGATGCTCTACTAATTCTTGAAATTCAGGAGTATTTTTTAAAAAATTTAATAGTGTCTCGTAAAAAACTCTATTTAAATCATGTTTTAGGTCTAAGTAGTAAATGTTATAAAACTTATGTCGTTTTACAGAAACAAAACCGGCTTCTTCTAATTTTTGCAAGTGTCTTGTTAAAGTTGGTTGTGCCAGATTAAGAATTTGTGCAAGTTCACAGACACAAAAAGGGCGTAAACTTAACAAAGATAAAATTTTTAACCTACTTGTTGAAGCTAAAGCCTCTATCTTTTTGCTTATTTTTGTAATTTCCATATTAGTAATATAAAATTTTTTGCTCCTTTGTCAAATAAAAATTACTAAAGCCCTACAATTTGAGAGCTGACATTTTTTATTTTTATGTTTTAATTTAGAATATGAAAAAATTATCCCTCATTTTGCTCTTTATTTTATTCTTATTAGCTTGTTCAACCAAAGCTGGCCCAAATTTAGCTTCCAAAGCTTCTCTAATTCAACCCAATATATCTAATAAACAAGAGGTGTTAATGTATCTTGGTCCACCGGTCCAAGCCTTTCTTACTCCTGATGGCAAAGAAGAATGGTACTACTATTATAGGGTAAGAAATTTTTGGGAAAATTTTTTAATTATAAAAGATTATAAAGGTGAAGACTACACAGAAGTTTTGAAAATTGTTTTTGATAATGAAAAAGTAGTAGATGTAATTTACTACACGATTGCCAAGCCAGCGAAACAAAGGAGGTAGCGTTTAGGTGGATATTTATCGTTTGGCAAGAGAACGGATGGTTGAAACTCAAATTAAAAATAGAGGTATAAAAGATGAAAAAGTGTTACAAGCTATGCAAAAAGTGCCTCGACATCTCTTTGTAGATGAAGCCTTAAGAGATCAAGCCTATGGAGATTTTCCATTACCTATTGGAGAAGGGCAAACCATTTCTCAGCCTTATATAGTAGCTCTTATGACAGAAGCTTTAGAATTAAAAGGTAAAGAAAGAGTCCTTGAGGTGGGTACTGGTTCTGGATATCAAACAGCTATATTAGCAGAAATTTCCTTATGGGTTTATACTATAGAAAAATATCATGTGCTCCAAGAGAGAGCAAAAAGAATTCTTTTAAAAGAATTGGGATATAAAAATATTACTTTTAAAATTGGTGATGGAAGTTTAGGTTGGAAGGAGGTTTCTCCGTTTGATGCCATTATAGTTACAGCAGCTTCTCCTCAAATCCCCCTTCCCCTTATAGAACAATTAGCTGAAGGGGGCAGAATGGTTATACCTGTGGGTGATGAGTATTCACAAATGCTTGTTAAATGTATAAAAAAGGGTGGTACCCTTCATCAAAAAAATTTAGAACCTGTAAGATTTGTAAAATTGGTAGGAGCTTATGGTTTTAAAGAATAGAAGAATTGCCATTATTGGCTCAGGAATTGCTGAGGAAGATCTATATAATTTAGCTTATGAGGTAGGCTATCTTCTTGGAAAGGAGGGAGCTATAATTTATACAGGAGGACTTAAAGGAGTAATGGAAGCAGGAGCAAAAGGTGCAAAAGAAGCTGGAGCAATAACGGTAGGGATTTTGCCTGGTGATAAAGTTCAGGAAGCTAATCCTTTTATTCATATCCCCATTCTCACAGGGATTGGACAGGCAAGAAATGTTATTTTAGTAAAGTCTGCAGAATTTATTGTGTCTATTGGAGGAGGATATGGCACTCTATCTGAAATTGCACTTGCTCTAAAAATGTGGAAACCTGTTATTGGATTAAAAACTTGGGAAAATATTCCTGGAGTCCATTATGTAAACAACTCTGAAGAGGTATTATCTAAAATTTTAGAATTTTTGAGCTGAAAAAGCTTGTATAGTGCCTCAATTTCCCCTTTCGTTAATGGTCTTATTTCACCCGGTTTTAAATTCTTTAGATTTAAAGGGCCAAAGGCAATTCTCAAAAGTCTGCAAACTTCCCCTGACAAGGCTTTTACAATCTTTCTTATCTCTCTTTTTATCCCTTCTTTAACGGTAATTTCATATACATATGATTTTTCTTGATTTTTAATTAACCTAAAAATTAAAGGTTTTATTCTTTTCCCATCAATTTCAATACCTTCTATTAATAGTTTTTTTATTGCCCTTTCCTCTAATTTAGGAGAAACCCAAACCCAATAAGTTCTTTTAATTTCATATTTAGGATGTAAGAGCAAATTAGCCAAATCCCCATCGTTAGTCAAGAGAATTAATCCTTCAGAGTCTTTATCTAAGCGACCAACAGGAAAAACTCTGTAAGGTAATTTTTCTATAAAAGTTCTGATTGTTTTTCTATGAAAAGGGTCATAGAGGGAAGTTAGATAGCCCCTGGGTTTATAAAAAAGATAATACACCTTAGGAGGAACTTTAACCTTCTTTCCATTTACAACCACCTCATCTTTCTCAAGGTCAATTTTGTATGAAAGATCATAAATAGGTGTACCATTTACCCAGACTTTCCCTTGAAGAATTAAATCTTTATTTTTCCTTCTTGAGCCAAAGCCACATAAAGCTAAAAATTTGGAAAGTCTCATCATTAATAAAGTACTATTTCTTCACCCAATTTTGGAATAAAGATCTTCTCAGGAGAATATTTTTGAGTTAATATTTTTTTAAAAAGCTCCATTTTTTCTAATTCTCCATGAACTAAAAAAATTTTTTCTATTTCTTTAAGAGGTGAGAGCCATTCTAAAAGCTCCTTTTGTCCTGCATGTGATGAAAATCCATTAAGCGTATGAACTTTCGCTTTTACAGGAATTTCTTCTCCAAAAAGGTGAATTGTAGAAGCTCCATCAATAATTTTTCTTCCTAAAGTACCCTTTGGTTGAAACCCAACAAACACTAAACTGCATTCAGATCTCCACAGATTGTTTTTAAGATGATGTAAAATTCTTCCACCGGTAAGTGTTCCATTACCTGCAATAATAATAGCTGAAGACTTAATATTATTTATAGCTTTGGATTCCTCAATATCCTCTGTAAAATATAGATTAGGTAGATTAAAGGGATCCTTTTTTTCAAAAATTTTGTAGGTTTC
>JBKBJB010000041.1:0-7089 GCA_046294055.1 Caldimicrobium sp. | reverse complement strand
TTCCGGCTGCACATAAGAAAGTACTTCTCCTAAGGTTAGGGCTTGTTTATTTTTTATCTCTGCTCCAAAACCAATGGATCCCTTTCCTAACCTTCTTTTAATAATTTCATCTAAGCCTACAAAAGCCCCACCACAAATAAAAAGTATATTTGTTGTGTCTAAACGAATGTATTCTTGCTGAGGATGCTTTCTTCCTCCTTTAGGTGGTATATTGGCAATAGTCCCCTCTAAAATTTTCAAAAGGGCTTGCTGAACCCCCTCTCCTGAGACATCCCTGGTAATAGAAGGGCTTTCGCTTTTTCGTGCAATTTTATCAATTTCATCAATATAAACTATTCCCTTTTGAGCAAGTTCTATATTAAAATTTGCTGCTTGAAGTAAATACAAAAGGATATTCTCTACATCTTCTCCTACATAGCCAGCTTCTGTTAATGGAGTGGCATCTGCAATGGTAAAGGGGACATGTAAAAATTTAGCTAATGTTTGAGCCATAAGGGTCTTCCCTGACCCTGTAGGACCTATAAGCAATATATTAGATTTTTGAATCTCCACATCATCCTTCCTTCTTAATCCCTTTTTCTCCTTTTCAACCCTTTTATAATGGTTGTAAACTGCAACTGATAGAATTTTTTTAGCTCTCTCCTGACCAACTACATATTGATCTAAATAAGCTTTGATTTCAGATGGTTTAGGCAGTCCCTTATCTTTTTGCTGCTCCTCTGCTCGTTCGTATTCCTCTTCCAAAATCTCATTACAAAGCTCAACACATTCATTACAAATATAAGCTGATGCACCTGCTATAAGTTTTACCACTTCGCTTTGACTTTTCCCACAAAAGGAACACCTCAATTCTTCATTCCCCATCTCTGCATCCTTCCTTTTTCAATTTTATTCTCTTTTAACTAAAACTTTATCAATTATTCCATAAGCTAAGGCTTCTTCTGAGGACATATAAAAATCTCTTTCCGTATCTACTCTAATTTTTTCTTCGTCTTGCCCTGTATGAAGTGCAAGAATTTTATTTAAAACTTCCCTTAGACGCAAAATTTCTTTTGCTTGGATTTCAACATCTGTTGCTTGTCCCTGAAAAGCACCTATTGGTTGATGAAGCATTATCCGAGAATGCTTTAAGGCATATCTCTTGCCTTTTGTGCCCGCTGCTAATAAAGCTGCTGCCATACTCGCTGCCTGACCTATACAAATGGTACAAACATCAGGTTTTATATATTGCATAGTATCATATATGGCAAGACCTGCGGTTACTAATCCTCCAGGTGAATTAATATAAATCATAATATCCTTATCAGGATCCTCTGCTTCAAGATATAAAAGCTGAGCTACAACTAAATTAGCTACTCTCTCATCTATTTCAGTTCCAATAAAAATTATTCTTTCCCTAAGAAGCCTGGAATATATATCGTAAGCTCTCTCCGCTCTACCTGTCTGCTCAATAACTATAGGGACATAGTAACTCATAGAGACTCCTTATAAAGAGGTTTCGAATTTTCTACTAAAAATTTCATCACCTTTTCTGCCATTATCTTAGGTGCTATATTTTGATAAACGACCCGCTCTGCTTCCTTAATTGATATTTTAAGTCCTTTACTAATAGTTTCAATATTTCTCTTTAATTCTTCATCGGATATTTCAATTCCCTCAAGTTGCGCTATTTTGTCTAATAAAATCTCTTCCTTAGCTATCTCTTCAGCCCTTGGATACAATCTTTCCCTTAATTTCTCTTCAGATAAATTTAATTTCTCAAAACTTAATCCCTCTCTGGCTAAGGTCTCACGAACCTCCTCCAATAATTGGTAATATTTTATTTCAACATAACGCTTGGGCACAACAAAATCAACTTTTTCTAAAATCTTTTTCAAAAGTTTTTCCCTGTACCGAGCTTCATTTTTTCTTATTTTATCTTGAAGGATTTTATTTTTAACTAATTCCTTTAATTTCTCTACTGTGTCAACTCCTAAATTAAGATTTTTAACAAATTCATCTGTTAGCTCTTGAAGTTCTCTTTTATGCACTTCTTTCACCTCAATCTCATAGCGCACCTTTTTACCTGCAAGCAAAGGATTTAAAGCTTCTTCTGGATATTCCACCTCAACAGTCAACTTATCACCAGGCTTTTTTCCAATTAGAGCCTTTTCCACAGCCTCGTTAAATTCACCTGTTCCAACATCTATAAATAAAGCCTCAGCAAAATGGCCAGGAATGAGTGCTTCACCATCATAAGCCTCAAATCTAACAACTACTGCATCTCTTTCCTCTATCCGTTCATCCACTTTTTTAAGAGGTGAAAAGGAATACCTTATCTCCTCTAACATTTTATTAATCTCCTCTTCTGAAACTTCATCTTTTTCTCTTTCTACCTCAAGGCCTACATAATCTTCCCTTTTCAACTCAAAATCAGGTCTAACTTCCACAAGAACACTATATCTAAAAGACTCCCCTTCATTAAAAATATTAACTTCTTCCACTTTTGGATGTAAAAGAAGTTCGATTTTTTGTTCTTTTAACACTTCAGGCAAAGTTTCTTCAATAAGTTTCTCCATACTTTTCTCAATGATTTCATCTTTAAAAAGTTTTTTAATCAAATGAATAGGTGCTTTCCCTTCTCTAAATCCTTTTAACTTGGCACGTTTTCTAATTTCACTCACTACATCTTCAAAAACACTATTTACCCTCTCTGCTGGTACCTCGATTTTTAATAATTTCTCAACAGGGCTTCTCTCTTCAATTTCTACTATCATAGCCTCCCCCAACGCAAACTTTTCCTTAAGATATCTTAATTTTAAATTTTTACAACTTTTTTTCTTTTGTGTTCCTATCTTTTTGGCTTTACAGGAAGATCAACAAAATTTTAAGTGTCAAACTTCCGGACTTAGATAATTTACTGAGTAAAAAGTTCTTTCTTGCAAAATCAATTTTTTTGAGTAAATTAAGAATGATTTTCCAATAGAGTGATGGGGGCTCCAAATGACGAAAATTAAAATAGAAAAACCTGATGAAGAAAAATTAAAGTCTTTAGGTGTTTACAACTGGCCTATCTGGGAAAAAGAGATTTCAAGGTTTGACTGGTATTATGGAGAAACAGAAATATGTTATCTTTTAGAAGGAAGAGTTATCGTAGAGCTACCTGATGGGAGTCAAGTTGAAATAAAGGCTGGAGATTTAGTCACTTTCCCAAAAGGGCTTTCCTGTATTTGGGACATAAAAGAACCTGTAAGAAAACACTATTCCTTCTCAGAAGAATAAATGCCTAAATGCCTCCCCTTTAATGGGTTTCTCTATAACCCGGAAAAAGTAAAAATTGAAGATGTCCTTGCGCCGCCTTATGATGTGGTCTCTAAAGAGGAAATAGCCTCTTTTAAGCAAAAAAGTCCTTACAATATTTTCCACCTGGAATTACCAGAACATCCGGAAAAAGCCAAAAATTTACTACAGAACTTTATTTCTCAAAAAATTTTAATTAAAAACAAAGGGCCTACGCTGTATTATTATGAAATAACCTTTCCCTTCGAAGGAGAAACCTATCTTAGAAGAGGGTATATTTTACTAACCAAGATTTACGATTTCCAAGAGGGGATGATCTTACCCCATGAGAAAATTTATCCTAATGTTGCAGAAGAGCGTTTTAATCTCTTCTTAACTACCTTATGCCAGTTTAGTCAAATCTTTGCCTTATACGAGGATCCAAATTTAGAGACCTTAGAAGCTCTTCCTCATAAGTTAGATTTTTATTTCCAAGTCAAGCACAACCAAGAAACTCATAGACTTGCCAAAATTCATAACCAAAACTTAATACAAAAAATATTAACCTTTTTAGAGAATAAAAAATTTTATATAGCAGACGGACATCATCGCTACATCACTGCCTTAAAATTAAAAACTCATTTAAAAAACTCACAAACAAACACTTTACAAAATATAGACTTCAACTACATTTCCATTTATATATGTCCTTTTGAAGAAAAAGGTCTTCTCATGCTCCCCACCCATAGAGTTTTTCCTGATAAATATTATCTCCCTCTAATAAATAATCTTGAGATATATTCCACCCTTGAAAAAGAGGTCTCCATAAAAGATTGGGAAAGAGAAAAAAAATTCTTTAAAGAAAATCCTCAATATTTTTTCATATATAGAAAGGAAAAGATAAAAATTTTTAGGTTTAAAGAGAGCTTTCTTACCTCACTTAAAGAGCAAGAATTTCTAAATTTGCCACTTCACAATTTTTTACAAATTTTGGAAAACTCTTTAAAAATTCAAGAAGCCGAGCTTAAAAAAGCTGAAGAAGTAGAATTTACGGGCAGTGAAAAGGAGGCAATAGAAAAGGCAAATAAAAAAGGATTTGCGGTTCTTTTTCCCAAAAGTCCTATCAAATTACTGAAAGAAATAGCGAAAAAAGGAAAAATTATGCCCCATAAAGCTACTTACTTTTATCCTAAAATTTTAACAGGAGCTGTAATCTATAAATTTGATGAAACCTAAAGAAATGAAAAGAGAAAGTTGGTATTATTTCAAAAACTTAAAAGAAACTATGGATCCCTTCGTAGAAAAATTTCTAAAGATCCCTTCTTTTTTGGAACAAATTAAAAGTTTAAAGTTAGCGATATTAAAAACAAACAAAGCCTTAGAAGAGACTGGTTCTTTTTCTTTCTGTAAAAACTGTGCTACAAAAGGAACTATTTGTTGCGGAGAAGGACTTGAATGGAAATTAAGCCCAGAGGAATTTTTTATTAATCTATGCCTTTTTAAATTAAAAGAAAAAGAGCTTTACTTAGAGAACCCTACTTCTGAGACTTGTCTTTTTTTAGGCCAACAGGGCTGTAGCCTTGAACTTGTTCCTCTTTTTTGTAGAAATTTTTTTTGTACACCTCTAAGCCAGCATTTAGGATTAAAAAACTTAACCTATATTCAACAAAGTATGGAAGAAGAGGCTATCCTTAGTTTTAATATTAGTGAATACTTAAAAAATCTAATGATAAACACATAAAGGGGTTAAGCTCATGGAATATTATTTAGTCACAGGAGCTGCAGGATTTATTGGCTGGAAAGTTAGTGAATTTTTATTAAAAGAGGGGCATCCAGTATTGGGTATAGATGAAGTAAATAACGCCTATGACCCCATTTTGAAAGAATGGAGGTTAAATCAATTGAAAATTTTTCCTCATTTTAAATTTTTTAAACTAAATTTAACGAACATAGAAGCTTTAAGACTTCTTTTTGAGATGTATCCTATAAAAAGTATCATTCATTTGGCAGCAAGGGCAGGAGTTAGGCAAAGTATCAATAATCCCTGGGTTTATGTTGAGAGTAATATTACTGCTACCTTAAACCTTTTATCCCTTGCAAAAGATTTTGGTATTAAGAAATTTGTCCTTGCCTCAACTTCATCACTTTATGCTGGACAAAAGCCACCTTATCATGAAGAACTAAAGGTAGACACCCCTCTTTCACCCTATGCTGCAACGAAGAAGGCTTCTGAGCTTTTAGCTTATAATTTTCATCATCTATATGGCCTTGATATTTCTATCTTGCGCTATTTCACTGTTTATGGGCCAGCTGGCAGACCTGATATGAGTATTTTTCGTTTTATAAAATGGATTATTGAGGAACATCCCATTGAAATTTATGGTGATGGTTCTCAAGCCAGAGATTTTACATACATAGACGATATTGCAAGAGGAACAATCTTAGCCTTAAAACCTTTAGGCTTCGAAATAATCAACTTAGGAGGGGGTAAAAATCCTGTCTCCATCAATCAAGTAATTGAAATCTTAGAAAATTATTTACAGAAAAAAGCTATTAAAAAATATCTACCTTTCCATAAAGCTGATGTTAAAATTACCTGGGCTCACATTGAAAAGGCTAAAAATCTCCTTAACTGGCAACCTGAAATTTCCCTTGAGGAAGGTCTTAAAAAAACTGTAGAATGGAGCTTAGAAAATATTGACCTTATAAAACAGGTGCAATTATGAAAGATCTAAAAAAAGAATTAATCTTTTGGGCTAAGTATCTATCAAATAAGGGACTGCTTACTGGCTCCGAAGGCAATCTCTCTTTTAAAATTGACATCGGCTTTTTTATTACTCCTACCGGAAAAATTAAAGAAACACTTACACCAAAAGATCTTTCTCTTATTACTTTCAATGGAGAATTTCTCTTTGGGGAACCTTCCTCAGAATGGGGACTCCATCAAAAAATTTACCTAAAATGTAAAGATGCAAAAGTAATTGTGCATTGTCATCCACCTTATGTACTTGCTATGGAAAAATTGGGCTTTGATTTTAAAAATTTTTATCATCCAGAAGCAACTTTAATTATCCCAAAATTTGCCGTACTTCCCTATTTTCCTCCTGGCAGTAAAAGTCTTTGGGAATTTGGTTCCAATCTTTGCATTAACTATAAGATAATTCTTCTATCTAAACATGGAGTTGTAGCTCGTGGGGAAACCTTTGAAGAGGCAATAAATTTAGTGCTATTATTGGAAAAATTAGCTTATTTAGAGTATTTAGTTTATAAAGGGGGTAAAGCATGAAGAATATGAGGTCCCAAGCTTTTTATGACAGGGCAAAAAAGGTTATACCAGGAGGGGTAAATAGTCCTGTTAGAGCTTGCAAAGCTGTTAAGACCAACCCTGTTTTTTTTGAAAGAGGAGAAGGCGCATATCTTATTGATGCAGATGGTAACCGCTATATAGATTATGTTTGTAGTTGGGGACCCCTTATTTTAGGACATGCCCATCCCAATGTTATTGCAGAAGTATATTTTGCAAGTAAAAGGGGCACCTCTTTTGGAGCGCCCACATGGTTAGAAGTAGAGATGGCAGAGCTTTTGTGTAAATGTATCCCTTCTCTCGAAAAAGTAAGGTTAGTTAATTCTGGAACTGAGGCCACGATGAGTGCCATAAGGCTTGCTCGAGCTTATACTAATAGAAAAAAAATTGTGAAATTTGATGGCTGCTATCATGGGCACTCAGATTCCCTCTTAGTGAAGGGAGGTTCTGGACTTGCTACCTTTGGTATCCCCTCAAGTCCCGGTGTACCAGAAGAATTAACAGCACATACCATAAGCATACCCTTT
>JBKBJB010000040.1:0-7130 GCA_046294055.1 Caldimicrobium sp. | reverse complement strand
TCTGTGGAATTCCTTTATCTATAAAAGACAATATTTTAATTAAAGATCATCCAACCACCTGTGCTTCTAAAATCTTAGCCAATTATAAAGCCCCCTATGATGCAACAGTGACAAAAAAATTAAAATCTGCGGGAGCTGTTTTTGTTGGGAAAACTAACATGGATGAATTTGCTATGGGATCCTCCACAGAAAACTCAGCTTTTTTTCCTACAAAAAATCCCTGGGATACAGAAAGAGTTCCTGGAGGTTCATCTGGAGGCTCAGCAGTTTCTGTTGCCCTAAGACTTTGTTTAGGCTCACTTGGTTCAGATACTGGTGGCTCCATCAGGCAACCTGCAGCTTTTTGTGGTGTTGTAGGGATGAAACCAACCTATGGATTAGTTTCCCGGTTTGGTTTGGTTGCCTTTGCTTCATCCCTTGATCAAATAGGCCCTTTTGGGCTAACCACTGAAGATGTGGCTTATCTTTTAAATTTTATTACTGGGCATGATCCAATGGACTCAACCTCAGCTGAAAAAGAATTACCTGATTATTTAGAATATATTTATAAACACTCAAATGAGAAATTTACCATTGGTATCCCCAAAGAATTTTTCGAAGCAGGAATAGATCAAGAAATAGAAAAATCCTTAGAGGATTTAATAGTGACATTGAAGAAAAGACATAAAATAAAAGAAATTAGCCTTCCACATACCAAATATGCAGTAGCTACTTATTATATCATTGCTCCAGCCGAAGCATGTTCAAATTTAGCAAGGTATGATGGTATTAAATATGGTTATAGAGCCTCTTCCAAAAGTCTTTTAGAACTTTATAAAAAAAGTCGTAGCGAGGGGTTTGGAAAGGAAGTAAAAAGAAGGATTATGCTTGGAACTTATGCATTATCAGCTGGCTATTATGATGCATATTATCTTAAAGCTGCGAAGGTTAGAACTTTAATTAAAGAAGATTTTGAGAAGGCCTTTAAGGAAGTAGATTTATTAATTGGACCAACAACACCGACTCTTCCTTTCAAATTGGGTGAAAAAATCTCAGACCCTCTTCAAATGTATCTTTCTGATATTTTTACCATACCTGTAAACTTAGCAGGAGTGCCTGCTTTAAGTTTACCCATTGCTCTCTCCAAAGAAGGCCTACCCATTTCTGCACAAATTATTGGACCCTCCTTTTGCGATGAAAAGGTACTCACTTTATCTTATCAAATAGAAAGAGAACTTGCACTTAAACTTTTACCACCTCTTTTAAATAGAGAAAATAGAGAAGTCTAATGGGATTAAAAATAAAAAAACGAGCTTTAGGAAAAGGCTTAGCCGAGTTACTGCCAGAGTTATCGGAGGAAGATCTTAAAAGAGGACCTTTGCCCAAAGGCTATACAGAACTTCCTACAGAAGAAGTGACCTATTTTAGTCTCCAACCAAGGGTTACCTTTAGAGAAGATGAATCTTTTCAGGAATTGCTAAAATCTATTCAGGAAAAGGGAATTATTCAACCTATAGTTGTAAGAAAAATAACAGAAGGCCTCTATGAATGTGTAGCTGGTGAGAGAAGATTAAGAGCTGCCAAAAAATTAGGCTTAAAAACAGTCCCCGTTATCATAAAAGAACTCTCCGATGAAGAAGCTTTACTTATTTCTATTATGGAAAACTTGCAGAGAAAAGATTTAAATCCTATGGAAATTGCTTTAGCTTATAAAAACTTGATTGATCGTTTTGGATTTACTCAAGAAGAAATTGCAGAAAAGGTAGGAAAAGATAGGGCTACAGTAGCAAATTTTATAAGACTTCTTAAATTACCAGAAATAATTCAGAAGGACCTCTTAGAAGAACGCCTAAGTGTGGGGCATGCTAAAGCACTACTCTCACTTCCTAATGAAGACTTACAGCTTAGGGCGAGAAATATCATTCTGGAAAAAAATTTATCTGTTAGAGAGGCGGAAAAATTAGTTGAAAAATTAAAAAAAGGAGTAACTTTACCTAAAAAAAAGGAGCCAGACCCGGATTTACTTTATTTAGCTAATGAATTAAGCAAACTTGTTGGCACTAAAGTTGAAATAAAGTTAACAAGAAAAAAGCCATCTTTTATTTTCCATTTTGACTCTTTAGATAGAGCAGAAGATTTTATGAAAAAGTTGCAACAAATCTTTCACTGAGTTATCTCTTTAGATTATTTCTTTCTTGTAGATGTTTTGTTTGTTTTTGAAGTATTATTACTCTCTAAGCCCTTTTTTGTTGTTCCAGTTTTTTTAGAGGTGCCTGTTTTTGTAGTGCTTTTCTCTTTTTTATTTGAAAAAATGTCTTTTGCTCTGTTTTCATTAAAATTCTTTTTACCATCTTTTTTATCTTCATTTGTTTTTTCATTAAAAGATGCATAAGTTTTGTCCTCATCTAAAACATATAAAAGAACATCACCTTCAGGGGTATTAGTTTTTATTTCTTTTAACTCTAAGTGTGCTAAATTCTCTAAAAATCTCATTTTAGAAGCAAAGGGAATTTTTATTAAATAGGTTCTATTAGGGGGAGTAAAATCTCTTCTTAATTCTGCATTTAACATTCTAAATGTTTCCCAATTGGCCTCAGCTGCAAGAGCTAAAGCTCTTAAATCTAACCCTCCAAGCACCTCAACTTCAACATAATCCAAGGGATCCTCTTTTATAGGTTCAAAGTTATACTTTTGAGGATTTTTAGCTATGGCAGAGATAGCTAACCACTGGGGTAGATAGGCAAAGGTCTCATAAGGTATTGCTCCACTCATCATTAATCTCCAATAGTCTACAAAATTTTTTGCCTTAAGAGCTCTTGATACCCTGCCTTCTCCTGCGTTATAACTTGCTATAGCTAATCTCCAATCACCGAAGATCTCATATAATTTTTTTAAATACTTTGCTGCTGCATAAGTAGACTTTATAAAATCTCTTCTTTCATCTATCCAAAAATCAATCTTTAACCCGTAATTTTTAGCAGTAGTCTCTATAAATTGCCAGATTCCAACTGCTTTAGCAGGAGATACTGCAAAGGGATTGCAACCGCTTTCTACTAAAGCAAGATAAATTAAGTCTTCAGGTAAACCCTCTTCTTTAAAAATGATCCTAAAATAAGGTAAAAGAGGACCACACCTTCTAAACCATCTCTCCACTACTTCTCTCTTTTCTGTAGTATAATATTTAATAAAATAAGCAATTTGAGCGTTTACATCCATCGGAAGGTGCTTAACGATTTCTGAAGGCAAAATTTCAACATTTTCAATATACTCAGAGAATAAATCTTCTACCTCTTGAGCTTTAAGAAAAATGGAAAAATATATTATGCACACAAATAGAATTATCAAAATCCACTTTAAAGATTTCATATAATAACTCTCTCAAGGTAGATTTTCTTGAAAATATTGAAGAGAAAGGAGAACATCCTCTTCTTTTTTAGCTTCTATTGTGAAAAGTGGCTGTAGCTCCATAGTTTTAAGAATAGCAAATATCTCCTCAAATTTAATTACTCCTTTTCCTAAAGGTAAATGATCATCCCATTTACCGAGATTATCATGACAATGTATTTCTTGGAGATAAATATATAATACTTTGAGCCAGTCCAATTCCTCCTTTTCTGAAAAAACTTTTGCATGAGCTGGATCAAAGCACCAAAAGAGTTCTCCCTCGTAAAACTCAAAAACAGGTTTTAAAAAAGTAGGATCAGGTTCAAATACATTTTCAAGGGCCAAAGTTAGGTTTAAATCTTTAGCTTCCTTTAATATAACCTGAAGGCTCTCTTCTATAAAAATTTTCCTCCATTCTTCTTTTGGTTCTCTATGATAATCAGGATGATATCCACTGTGAAAAACAGCAATTACTGGCTCAAAAAAAGAAGCAATTTCAAACCCTTGATAAAGCCTTTTTAAACTTACCTTTCTAATCCAAGGGTCAAGAGCAGCCAATGATAAATCCATAAAGGGCAAATGAATGCTCCGAGATATATCCTCTTCCTTAAGAATACGAGCAACTTTTCTAAAGTCTCCCCTTGAAAAGTTATCCAAAGCTTCTGCGTTAAGTGATATTTCAACCCCTATCCTTTTTTCTAAAACCTTAGGTAGGTATTTCTCTCTCAAAAGCTCAAAGGGAATAGATATATGATATTTCATAATTTGGTATCATAGAATTCTTTTATTTTTTCCACTACATATTTTGCTTCTTCTAAAGAAAGATAGGGGAAAAAGGGCAAACTTAAGACTTCTTGACAAAGCCTCTCCGTCTCAGGCAAAACTCCATCTCCTACCTTGTATTGAGTAAAGATAGGCTGTTTGTGTAAAGGTTTAGGATAATAAATCTTTGTAGAAATTCCTTTACTTTCTAAAAATTGCTTTAATTCATCTCGTTCTTTTACTTTAATTGAAAAAACCGAAAATACTGGCTTAATGGAGGCATTTATTTGAAACATTTTAACAGGGCAGAAAGCTAATTCCTGAAAATAAAACTCTGCCAATTTTTTTCTTAATTGCACTTCCTTAGGAAAGTACTTAAATTTCACTCTTAAAATAGCGCATTGCACTTCATCAATCCTACCATTTATCCCATGATAAGCATAAAAATAGGGTGCAATTTGTCCATGCTCTTTTAAAATTTTGATTTTTTTGTATAAAGCTTCATTATTTGTAAAAACCATCCCTCCATCCCCACAAGCAGATAAACTTTTTGTAGGGTAAAAGGAAGTAGCACTTGCTATGCCAAAGCTTCCCACTTTTTTGTTCTCAATCTCCGACCCAAAGGCTTGACAAATATCTTCAATAAGAAAAATTTTTTCCTCATTACAAAATTCGGCTATCTCTGGAAGTCTTGCAGGGATGCCAAATATACTAACAGCAATTACACCAAAAATTTTTTTTCCAGAAATTTTTAATATTCTATAGGTTTCAACTAAAGAGTTGATAGCAATATTAGGTGTATCTGGCTCAACATCAACGAAAACGGGTATTAACCCAGCTCTAACGACTACTTCCGCTGTAGACACGAAGGTAAAGGAAGGTAATAAAACACAACTTCCTTGAGGTGGCTCTAAGGCTTTCAAAATAAGATAAAGTGCCTCTGTTCCTGAGGATACTCCTACTGCAAAATTAACACCTATATAATTTGCAAGTTCTTTCTCTAAAGATGCTGTCTCTTCACCATTTAAATAAATTCCACTTCTTAAAACCCTAATTATTGCCTCTTCAATTTCTTCGCCATATTCACTATAGGTTCTCTTTAGATCTAAAAAAGGTACATTTTTCACCAAAACTTCCCCCCTCTTTTTTTCTCGCTTATTTTTATTAATGAAAATTTTAGTGTTATTATAAGATAAAAGCTATAAAATGACAAACCAAATAATATCCAAAATATCATAGATATGAGCAAAGAAAAAAGGGTTTTAGTTTATCGAAGAGGTGGCCTGGGAGATACTCTTTTAGTTTTTCCTCTTTTAGAAAATTTTAAAAAATTAGGTTATAAAATAACCTTTTTAGGAAACAGTGATTATATAGAGATAGCAAAATTATGTGGTTTTTCAGATGAAGTATATAGTGCAGAATTTCTTAATATCATTAGATGTCAATCTTATGAAAAAGAAATTATTATTTCCTTTGGCGGAAATCTTTATCCAGTTCCTCCTAAAAGGATCTGGCTTCCATATTACTTCCTACAAGCTCTAAACTTGCCAATGCAATTCTCTTTAAAGCTTCCTTTAGTTTCATCCTTTTTTAAAAGAAAAAAGATTTCACAAAAATTAGCCGTCCTTCACCCTGGCTCTGGCTCACCTAAAAAAAATCCACCTTTAACCCTTTATGAAAAAATAGAAAATTATTTAAAAAAATTAGGATATCAAGTTATTTATTTTGCAGGAATAGCTGAAAAATATCTTCTCAATTGGAAAACAAATGTTTTAAGTACTGAAAATATTTTAGATGCAATTAAGTTGCTCTTAACAATTGACCTTTATATTGGAAATGATAGCGGTTTATCACACTTAGCAAGTTTTATGGGAGTATCCTCTATACTTATTTATGGACCAAGCGATGATATAATCTATAGGCCTATAGGTGAGAACATTAAGCTTATCACTTTACCTCTTTCATGTAGACCCTGTTTCCCAAATGTTTGTGAAGAAAAAAAATGCTTAGATGAAGAGGAGCTTTGGAAAGCCTTTAAGAGCATCTTTTAGAGTTGAAAAGTTAGCTCTGCTTTTTTTTCTCTTACTTTTAAATATCCTACAGCTCCTACAGGAAAAGGATAATTTTTAGAACCATGGCCAAAAGGGAAAGCATAGGCAATAGGAATATGTGAAGGCAAATGTTCCTCGATCTGCGCCAAGAACTCTAAAGGAGAAATCTCGCCCAAATCCCCTAGAACAAGCCCTTTTAAACTTTCTTGAGGTAAAGTATATAAAATCTGTAAGAAATTCCTAACGAGCTTGTATAACTTTTCATTAACTTCTTCAATTAAAAGAATAACGCTTTCTTCTAAGGGAAAATAGGGTGTACCACAAAGAGAAGCTATAAGAGAGAGATTACCACCAATAATAATTCCTTCCTCTTCACCTTCTTTATAAGATTTGCCGAAGAGTTTTCCCTGAAAGGATTGAGAAAACAAATTTGCTTTAAGTCTTTTGAAAGATTCCTTACTTATCTCAGGTAAATTTACGACCATAGGTGCATGCAAACCTTTTATCCTAAATTTTTTCCAAAAATATAGATGAAGCACGGTTATATCAGAAAAACCAACAAGGATTGGAAAGGAAGAAAAATCATATATTTTTTCTTGGAAAAGGTTATCTAAATAAGGAAGGAGTTGTATAGCGCCAGAGCCTCCCCTTGCTGCCCAAAGATGAGTAAAACGATCACAATTTATAATTTCATAAAGTAAAAAAGCTTTTTGAGCAGGTGGTGCGTCTTTAAAATCGACAAAACTCTTAAAAGGAATGCTATTTTTTCTTAAAATTTCTAATGCCCGCTCGAAAATTATTTTCTCTGGAGGGCTTGATGGTTGAATTATAGCTATGGATGGTATAATTTCCATAAATAAAAAAGGCCATCTAATGTCAAGGTTTGGTCTAATTTTTCAATTTTTTTTGTATAGGGGACGATATAAGAAGCTAAACCACCTGTAGCTACAATAA
>JBKBJB010000003.1:0-19142 GCA_046294055.1 Caldimicrobium sp. | reverse complement strand
GAAAAAAATTTATAAAGATTATTTACTTTTGTTATTATTTTAACAAGCACTGGAGATATTTTGAGAAAACTTTTTAAATTTTAAAATTATGACTTGGCGAGAAAAGTGGGAAAATTTAGAGCAGGCACGAAAATTATTGAAATTGTCAAGGATTACTACGCGCAAAGAAATAGTTGAACGCTATCATGAATTAGCTATGGAATATCATCCAGACCGAGGGGGTAGTGAGGAAAAAATGAAGGCACTAAATGAAGCTTATAAATTGTTAATAGAATATTGTGATAACTATAAAATTGAGTTGAACCGAGGGGATAATACACTTGATCCTGCAGATTTCTGGTTTCAACATTTTGGGGAAGATCCACTTTGGGCAAAAACTAAAGTTAAAGAAGATTCAAAAGAAGATTCAAAAAAGGGAAGGAATTAAGAGATGTTAATTGTTCAAAAATATGGAGGAACTTCTGTTGCCAATCTTGAGAGAATTAGAAAGGTTGCAGAGAGGGTATCTTCTTATAAGAGAGCTGGGCATGATTTAGTAGTAGTTGTCTCAGCGATGGCAGGTGAGACAGATAGATTAATAAAGTTAGCCATGGAGATAACTCCCAATCCTCCTCTTAGAGAATTAGATATGTTAGTTTCTACTGGCGAGCAAGTAACATCTTCATTGTTAGCTATTACTCTTCACAGCATGGGATATAAATCCATTGCGCTTTTAGGGTATCAAGTTCCTATTTATACCACCTCTCTTTTTACCAAGGCACGTATATTAGAGATAAAAATTGATAAAATCAAAAAGGAGTTATCTGATGGTAAAATTGTAATTGTAGCAGGTTTTCAAGGGGTTACAGAGGATGGAGACATAACAACTCTTGGAAGAGGAGGATCTGATACCACAGCAGTAGCTTTAGCAGCAGCGCTCAAGGCAGATCTATGTGAAATTTATACAGATGTTGAAGGTGTATATACAGCAGATCCAAGGATTGTACTCAATGCCAGAAAGTTAAGGAAGATTTCTTATGAAGAGATGTTAGAGATGGCAAGCGCAGGGGCAAAGGTGTTAGAAATGAGGTCTGTTGAGTTAGCTATGATTTATAAAGTGCCATTAGTTGTGCGTTCAAGTTTTAATTATAGTGAAGGAACCTTAATTACTGAGGAGGACGAAGAGATGGAGAAGGTTTTAGTATCAGGTGTAACCTATAACAGGAATGAAGCTCGTGTAAGTATATATGGCCTTCCTGATAGACCAGGGGTGGCGGCGAAAATTTTTGGTCCGATAGGAGAGGCTGGTATTGTAGTAGATATGATTATTCAGACAGGAAGGCCGGATGGCAAGGCTGACCTCACTTTTACTGTGCCAAGGAATGATTTTAAACAAACCTTGGAGATTATTAAAGAAATTTGTAAAGATTTAGGTGTTGAAAGAATAGAAGGTGATGAAAAGATTGCTAAGGTCTCTATAGTCGGTGCAGGAATGAAAACCCATTCTGGAGTGGCTACAAAAATGTTTGAAACTTTAGCCAAACATGGAATAAATATTATGATGATTTCCACCAGCGAAATTAAGATTTCCTGTGTTATAGAGGATAAGTATACAGAATTAGCAGTTAGAGCTTTACATGAGGCATTTAACTTAGAAGGCGAGGGTAAAGAGGAAAAATGAGAAAGATTGAAATTTATGATACTACCTTAAGAGACGGTTCTCAGGCAGAGGAAGTAAATTTTTCCTTAGAGGATAAAATTCGTATTGCACTCAAACTGGATGAATTAAAGATTGATTACATTGAGTGCGGCTGGCCTGGGTCTAATCCGAAGGATGCACAATTTTTTAAAGAAATAAAAGATTATGATTTAAAACATACCCAAATAGTTGCTTTTGGTAGTACTTTTCATCCTAAAAAAAATCCAGAAACAGATGAAATTTTTCAAAGTCTATTACAAGCCAAAACCGAGGTGGTAACTCTCTTTGGAAAAACTTGGACAATCCATGTAAAAGAAGCTTTAAGGACCACATTAGATCACAATCTTCAAATAATTGAAGATTCCATAAGATATCTCAAAGGTAGAGTAAAGAAAGTTTTTTACGACGCAGAGCATTTTTTTGATGGTTTTAAAGAGGACCCAGCTTATGCTATTGAAACCCTAAAAAGGGCTTACAAAGCGGGAGCGGATTGTTTAGTCCTTTGTGATACAAATGGGGGGACCTTGCCCTATGAGATAGCTGAAATTATGCAAAAAGTAAAAGAGGAATTGGGGAATGAGGTACCTTTAGGCATACATGCACATAATGATTCAGAGTGTGCCGTTGCTAATTCTCTTACTGCAGTGATTATGGGTGCTGTTCAAGTACAAGGAACTATTAATGGAATAGGTGAGAGATGCGGTAATGCCAATCTTTGTTCTATTATACCTAATTTAGTCTTAAAGATGGGCTATAAAGTATCTGCTGAGGATAAGCTTTATAAGCTTACTGAGATTTCTCGCTATGTTTTTGAGATAGCTAATCTTCCCCATCCTTCTCGCTTACCATATGTTGGAAGATCTGCCTTTACCCATAAAGGAGGAGTTCATGTATCAGCAATTCTTAAATCACCAAGGACCTATGAGCATATAGATCCTGCCTTGGTTGGTAATGTAAGAAGGGTATTAGTTTCTGAGCTTTCGGGTAAGAGTAATATTATCTATAAAGCGAAAGAATTTGGAATAGAGCTTGATTCAGAAAGTGCTTTAGTGAATAAGATTGTAGAAGAGATTAAAAAACTTGAAGCTGAGGGCTATGAATTTGAAGCAGCTGAAGCCTCCTTAGAGCTTTTAATTTATAAACTTATGGGAGAACCTAAACAATATTTTGAGTTATTAAGTTACAAGGTTTTTAATCAAAAACATCAAAATGATAGTTCAAAGGCGGAGGCAACTGTTCTTGTACGGGTACCACCTGGTGTTGGGGAAGTAGAGCATACAGCAGCCCTTGGAAATGGTCCAGTAAATGCTTTAGATAATGCTCTACGCAAAGCCTTAGTGAGATTCTATCCTTCTATAAAGGAAATGGAACTTGAGGATTACAAGGTAAGAGTTTTACCAGGTTTACCTGGGACTTCTGCTAAAGTTAGAGTATTTATTCTTTCTAAGGCAAAAGGTTATAAATGGGGAACTGTGGGAGTATCTACAGATATCTTAGAAGCAAGTTGTCAAGCCTTGGTTGATTCCTATACCTATAAACTTTTCTTAGACAAAAAGAAAAAAGGATAAGAATGTCCATAAGATTTTCCTTCGCGGGGAAGGGAGGGACAGGAAAAAGTACACTATCTGCGCTTTTGATAAATTTTCTTATAGACAAAGGATTAAAACCTATTTTAGCTGTTGATGCTGATCCAAATGCTAATTTAAACGAGCTTTTGGGAGAAGAAGTTTATATAACCTTAGGCGAAATAAAAGAGGAGTTAAGAAAAAGTGTGCCTGAGAGTATGACACGGTATGATTATGTAGAGATGCGACTTCATCAAGCTATCATTGAGGGGGAAGGTTATGACCTTTTAGTGATGGGACAGCCTGAAGGTCCTGGATGTTATTGCGCAGCACATGCTTTTTTATCTCAAGCCATAGAAAAATTGATGCAATCGTATAATTATTTAATAATTGACAATGAGGCAGGAATGGAACATTTGTCAAGGCTAAATCTTCTTCAAATGGAACATCTTATTATAGTTTCAGATGCTTCGCATAGAGGGATCATGACCGTTGGAAGAATTGCAGAGCTTATTAAAAGTTTGCAAATTGAAGTAACTCATCCTTGGATGATAGTAAATCGTTGTCATGAAAATCTACCAGTGGAATTAAGAAATTATGCTCAAGAAATAGCAGAGAAATATCAATTAACTATTCTTGCCTTTTTGCCAGAAGATAGTTTTGTTCTTCAAGCAGAAGCCAAAAAAATTCCTGTTTTTTATTGGGATAACTCAAAACTTAAAGAAGAAGCTTATAAAAATTTTGAAATCCTTCTACAAGTATGAAATTACGTCTCTATAATACCCTTTCAAACCAAGTTGAAGTTTTTGAGCCCTTAAATCCTCCTAAGGTTACTATGTATGTTTGTGGAATTACTGCCTATGATTCTTCTCATTTGGGACATGCACGAAGTGCAGTGATTTTTGATGTACTATTTAGAACGCTTATTAATTTAGGTTATGAGGTTATCTATGTGAGAAATATTACAGATATTGATGACAAAATCATTAATCGGGCTAATAAAGAAGGTATTTACTGGGGGGACCTAACAGAAAAATATACCTGTGAATATCAAGAAGAGATGGAAAGGTTAAAAGTTAAAAAACCTACTTATGAACCCAAGGCAAGTGAGCATATTCCTGAAATGATTGAATTAATTCAAAGGCTTATAGATAAAGGCTATGCTTATAAAAGTAACGGAGATGTATATTTTTCAGTGGAAAGGTTTCCCTCCTACGGAAAACTTTCTAAAAGAAGGCTTGAGGAATTACTTGTAGGAGTTAGGATTGATCCCTCGGAAAAAAAGAAAAACCCTTTAGATTTTGCATTATGGAAAGCTGCAAAACCTTTTGAACCCTTTTGGGAAAGTCCCTGGGGTAAAGGAAGACCTGGCTGGCATATTGAATGTTCAGCTATGAGCTTAAAATACTTAGGTGAAACGATAGACATACATGGTGGTGGTTTAGACCTTATTTTTCCTCATCATGAAAACGAAATTGCGCAGAGTGAAGCTGCAACATCTAAACCCTTTGTGAGATTTTTTATCCACCATGGATTAATTACTGTAAATGGTGAAAAGATGTCTAAAAGTTTAGGAAATTTTGTAACCACAGCATATCTTCTTGAAAGATATCATCCTGAAGTTATAAGAGCTTTTTTACTTTCCAAACATTACCGTTCACCCTTAGATTATTCTGAATCTCATGTTAAAGAAATAGAAAAAGCAATTTACAAGTTATATGAAACTCTCTATTGGATTAAAAAGGCAGAAGCAAAATCCGAGAAAGAAAATCGCGATAATAGAATAAATTTTCTAACAGATTTATTTTACAAATTTAAAGAAAGCTTTATTTCTTCTCTTTTAGAGGATCTTAATACTGCACAAGCTTTGGGGCATTTATTTAGCTTGGAAGGGGAATTATATAATTATCTCCACAGACATAAAGATTTAAGCTTAGAAGAAGTGAATTTATTGAATAAAATTAGAGAAGACCTACAAAGTTATGTAGGAAACTATTTAGGGATAGCTGACTCAGATCCACAAGAATTTTTTGAAAAAGAAAGAGAAAGAAAGCTAAAACTTAAAGGTATAGAGATAACAGAAATAGAAAAGCTAATTAAAGAGAGATATAAAGCAAGATTAGAGAAGAATTTTAATTTAGCAGATGAAATAAGAGCAAAGCTTAACTCTTTAGGAATTAGGTTAAAAGATACAAAAGAAGAAACCTTTTGGTTTGTTGAATGATTTGGTTTGATTATCTTTGTCTTGTTTTCATTTTTTACTTTGTTATAAAAGGCTTTCTATCAGGTTTTTTCAAAAGTTTCTTTTCTCTACTGGGAATGCTATGTGCATTTCTCTATTCCGGATGGCTTTCATTTAAGCTAACACCTATTATAGCTATTATTATACAACATCCTAAAGCACTTCTTTTTATAAGCTTTTTAGTGTCTTTCTTATTAATATATTTATCTTTTATTGTTCTTTGTTATATTTTTTTAATATTTCTTAAGATAATGCATCTTACCTTTGGAGATAGGCTCTTAGGAGCCCTTTTAGGATTGGTTAAAGGAGCCATTTTTACAACTTTTCTTTATTTTTTAATTGTCATTCTTTATCCACCGGCTAAACAATCCTTGGATAGTGCTTTGACTTATCCTGTAGTTTTTCATACCACAAAACTCTTAAAAAAATTTATACCTCAAAGCTGGAAAGACTTTATGTTAAAATCTCGTAAATACTATGAGATTCCAAAGATGTTTTTGGAGTAATTTATTTATAGAATACCTTTGGTCGATAGCACTTCTTCTTCGGTAGGCATGATTGCCTTTTTAAAAGCATAGGCAAAGGCTTTAAAAAGGCTTTCTGCTATATGATGAGCGTTTTTACCATAAAGGTTTCTAAGATGGAGAGTAAAAAGTCCGTTATTTACTAATGCTCTGAAAAACTCTTCAATAAGTTCTGTGTCAAAACTTCCTATCTTTTCTATTGGAAATTTTACTTCGTAATAAAGGAAAGGCCTTTTAGCAAGGTCAATCACTGCTTGCGAGAGAGCCTCTTCTAATGGAATAAAAGCTTCGCCATACCGAGCTATTCTAACCCTATCTTCTAAAGCTTCATCTATAGCCATTCCTAAAGTAATTCCTATATCTTCAACCAAATGATGATAATCTACTTCTACATCTCCTTCTGCTCGAAGTTCAAAAAATACCCCTGAATGAAAGCTAAATAGCTCAAGCATATGGTCTAAAAATCCAATGCCTGTAGCAATCTTGCTTTTTTCTAAAATATCTCCCCTCAAATCCAAAATTAATGATATATCTGTTTCCCTGGTAACCCTCTTTTTTTGTATGAGCCCCATAATGGGTTAATATAATATAAAAATGGATTTTAAGCAATAGATAATTGCAAAGAAATTATCTTTCCTTAGAACATAAATATGTTGAAGATAGGTCCACCCATATGAAGGGCGATCCAGAAGCCTTTTAATAAAATATTGACTTTTTATTAATATTTTTCTAAAATAAACAAATTAGAAAAGAAATATTAGGAGGTGGCTATGTCAATTTATGAAAAGATTTTAGTAGGTTTAGATGGTTCTAAAGAGAGTTTTAATGCCTTTAAAAATGCTCTTTTTTTGGGAAAGCAACTTAAGGCTGAAGTTTCTGCCCTTTATGTGGTTCATATAACCTCTGAAATAAGCAGTGCTTTATCACTTTTTATTGGTATGAAGGAGCTTTTTAAAAAAAGTGGTGAATTAATATTAAAGGAGGCACAAAGTATAGCTGAGGAGGAAGGGGTTTCAGTTAATTTATTGTTAGAAGAAGGTGACCCTTCCAATAAGATAGTGGATATGGTTTATGCCAAAGATATAAATCTTCTTGTGATGGGTAAGAGTGGAAAAGGGGGTTTAGAAAAGGCGTTACTTGGTAGTACAGCAAGTAGAGTAATAGGGTCAAGCCCTGTTGATGTTTTAATTATCCCTAAAAATAGCAAGCTTAATTTTAATAAAATTTTAGTTCCTGTTGATGGTTCTAAATATTCAGAAGAGGCAGTCCAAAGAGCTATTGACTTTGCCAGTTATTTTAAAAGTTCTGTAATTCTCCTTTCAGTTATAGAAATACCGATAGAATTTTATGAAACTTCTGCAGAAGTTTTAAAGTTGCTTGAGCACATTAAACTTGAAATGGAAGAATTCATAAGAAAGATGAAAATGAGGTTTGTAGAAAAGAATTTAGAAGTAAAGAGTTTTCTTCTTGAAGGTATTATTAAAGATAAAATTTTAGAGATAGCTAATAAAGAAGAGGTAGATTTAATCATTATGGGATCCCATGGAAAGACGGGCTTAAAAAGGCTTCTTATGGGTAGTACAACCGAAAAAGTTCTAACTCTCTATAATAAACCTGTTTTAGTAGTTAAGAGGGAGTTTTAATAGAAGTTTTAGATGGAAGGGTTAAGTGGGAAGTAATAAATTCGTAAAGGTGTGGAATTTCTATTTGAAAATTAAGATAATAGAGATTGGGCGCGTGTGATAATTTTATATAATCTTTATATGTAGTTAAATATTTTTCTTCTGGGTGAAGTTTAAAGTTTTTATAAGAGTAGTGATCAGGAAGGGAGATAAATTTTTTAACCTTGATTTGGAGGGAGGATAAAGTTTTCAAAAATTGCTCATTATCGCCTAAACCACAAAAGGCAATAAATTCATAGTCTTTCCAATTAATTAATTCCTGTTTTTTATCGTTTAAAATTTTCCAATTTTTTCTAAAAAGTTTAAAAATGGGTTTATTTTCATAGGAAAAATCAAATGGAGCAATTTCTTGATAAGTTAAGATGATAGCATCTGCCCTTTTAATAACTTTTAGTGGTTCTCTTAGTTTTCCGAAGGGTAATAAAGTATCCTCTAAATCATTTTTTTTTAATAAAACCAAGTCTATATCTTTAGTTAATTTTCTATGTTGAAAACCATCATCTAAAAGAAGTATTTGAATCTGTGCTTCTTTATGGAGAATTAAACCACCAGTAAATCTATCTTCACAAACAGCAAGGGTAATATTGGGCACTTCTTTCAAGAGGTTAGCAAGCATAAAGGCTTCATCACCCACTTCAGCAAGGGAGGAAAGTATCTGCCCCTCTTTTAGCACCCATCTAAAGCCTTTACTTTCTCTCTTATATCCTCTTAATAGAATGCCAACTTTATAATCCATAGAAAGAGTTTCTGCTAAATATTTAATAAGGCTTGTTTTGCCGGTTCCACCACAGGAGATGTTGCCAACAGAGATTACAAAGCAGGGTAAGCTTTTAGTTTTTTTAATCCCTTTGTCGTATAAAAAATTTCTAAGACTTATTGCCCAATAATAGGGATTAAGTATTTGAGGGAGCATAGTTTTTTTTAATATCCTTCATTAATAATATAAGAAAAAAAATACCACCTATAAGGGCACTTAAATATTGGCTTAAAAAGCGCCAAATTATCACAAAGGGACCTAAAAGATCTTCTGGAAGATAGAAACTAAAGATAGGAAGGGATCCTAATTCTCCTACTCCACTGCCACCAGGAGTAGGACTTATGAATATAGCATAAAGTAGCGGGAGCTGTTTGAAAAAGATCTCAAGGGGATCTACAGAGGGATTAAAGGCTTTAAGCAAAAAAATTCCTACCATTAGAAAAGACTTGTAAAGGAGTAAACTAAAAAAAATGGCTAAAAAAAAGTGCAATTTTTTGGTTTTAAAAAATATTTTACTGGTAACTATATACCTTAAAAGTATACGTTTAAATTTAGTTAACAGGCCTTTTTTAAGTAGGGTCTCTTTTTTTAAGAAATTTTTATAAATTACATATCCTAATATGAAGAAAGCGCTTATAGATAAGACAATAAGAAGAAGTTCTTTTGCTTCTTTGGGGTTTTCAAGAAGGGTTTTTAGTGTGAAGGGCGCCATGAAAAGATAAAAAAAGGTACCAGAAATACTTTTCATCGTAACGATGGTTAAGATTTGATGAAAGTGTCCACCCTTTCGGGAGAGTGTATAAAGTGGAAGGATTTCACCACCTACATGGGCAGGAGTGATAGTGGCGCCAAAAGTATTGATAAAAGATATTACATAACCATACCAGAGAGGATATTTTATACCAACTGCCCTTGCTATAATAATTACTCTTAATGTATCAAAAGTATGATAGGAAAAAAGGCTTAAAAGAGAGAAAAAAAAATTCTTTCCCTTGAGAGCAAGTAATAAAGAGGGGAGCTCCTTGGGGAAATGTTTTAATATAAGATATCCAAAGGAAAAACTAATAATTAAAGTAAAGAGTATAAGCCCTATTAAAAGATATCTAAACATAAAAAGATTATATCATAGAACAAAGGCTTTTAAAACTCTTAAATTAGGTTATTCTTTTAGAGGATAAGTGCAGATAAATAATAGAGCAAGCTTTAAGGAGGGTATTTATGGAAAGGAGGATACTGTGGGCGCCTTGGAGAGGAGAATATGTAAGTGGAAAGAGAGAAAGGGGGTGCATATTTTGTCCACCAAAGGGTCCAACTACACCAGAAGAAAGACCCATCCTTTATATAGATGAGAAAGTGATGGTTATGCTCAATAAGTTTCCTTACAATACTGGGCATCTTTTGATTTCTCCTATAAGACACGTTGCAGATTTTGAAGAACTATCAGAGGAAGAAATAGCAACTTTAATGAGAATGGCTCAAAATGCGATTAAGATTTTAAAAAAAGTCCTCAAGCCTGATGGGTTTAATGTGGGATTTAATTTAGGAAAGGTTGCTGGAGCAGGATATCCTGACCATCTTCATCTGCAAATCGTTCCGCGTTGGGAAGGCGATATTAATTTTTTAACCATTTTAGATGACCTAAGATTAGCTTCTCATCATTATTTAAAAGTATATGAACTTTTAAAACCTCATTTTGAAGCATTAAAGGAGGTGTCTTAGGATATGCGCAAAATACCAAGGGTTATGTCAACCCAACATCCAGATAATGTGTCCCTTCCTTTTTTTGCAGAAACCCCCGATATGTCAGGAGAAGATGAAATTCAAGAGGCCTATTATGCCTTTTCCCATTTATCTTGTGATGAACAGATGTGGGATAGCGAAGGTAAAGAAGTAGATGATTTTGTGGTAAAGAAACTTCTTACACGCTATCCCTACTATTTTAAGAAAAAAAGGTTAGGAGAAGAAATTTTTTTAACTTTAAGGGTACCAAATCCTGCAGTAGAAAAAGAAGAAGCTAAAATTTTAGTTGAAGCTTTAGAAAGTATTCCCAGGTCAATGGATGCAGTAAGGCTCTTTTTTGGTGAACCTTGCCCGCCTCCCATTTTCGAGGTTATTCTTCCAATGACTACCTCAGCCGATGAGCTCAATAGAGTTTATTTTTTTTACAAAAATTTTATTTCGGGAAAACAAAATCAACTTATTTATGAAGGGTCTATAACTGTAGCAGAATGGGTTGGTGAATTTTTGCCAGAAAAAATTAATGTTATTCCGCTTTTTGAAGATGTCATATATATGCTTAAAGCAGAGGATATATTAAAAGAATATTTAAAAGATAAAGAAGAAAACTATCTTCGTGTTTTTTTAGCACGTTCTGATCCAGCTCTAAATTATGGCATTATAGCTGCTGTTTTAGCTAATAAAATAGCTTTAAAGAGAATTCACAAACTTTCACAGGAAATAGAAAAGGATCTTTATACTATTTTAGGCGCTGGTACCCCACCCTTTAGAGGGAATCTTACACCGTATACCGTAGATTATGTGCTCTCCGAATACCCATCTGTAGAAACCTTTACAGTCCAGTCTGCTTTTAAGTATGATTACCCAATTGAAGACGTGATCACTGCTATAAAAAGAATAAAAAATTTCGTACGCTATCCTATAGAAGATTTTGATGAAAACTTTGCTTTAAACTTAATTGAAAAAACGACTAAGGAATATCAAAGTATTATTGAAAAAATTGCTCCACTAATTACCTTTGTTTCTCGATATGTTCCCAAGAGAAGGATGAGAAAACTCCATGTGGGACTTTTTGGTTATTCGAGACAGCTGGGTAAAATTACCCTTCCCAGAGCGATAGATTTTTGTGCCTCCTGTTATTCCCTTGGTCTTCCTCCAGAAATACTTGGTTTTTCTGCTTTAACGAGAGATGAACTCTTCGCTTTAAAAGGCATCTATAAAAACCTGGAAATTGATCTCTCAATAGCCTTTAAATATTTTAATCCAAAAGTCTTAGAACTTATCCCAGAGGTCAAAGAAAAAATTCTTAAAGCCCTAAATATTATTAACTCCCTTAGTCTAAAAGTGGAAACTGACCTAAATCACAGGGAAATAACTAAGCATATTATCTCTAATGTAAAAAAAGAAAAAACAGAAGCTTTAACGAATTTAATTATAGAAGCTGGTCTTTTGCGGAAATTTTTGGGATAAAAAAAGGAATTAGGGTGAAAAAAATTGGGGGAAGGCTAAACGTGCGCGAAATGCAAGGATAGCTAATTGCCTTAAAAGATGGTCCGCAAGGACAATCCTTGTCATAGCAGATAATACAGGAACTATTCTTGGTATTGCAGATATATCATGCCTTCCTTGAACAGTGATTTCCACTTCTTCTCCTTTTATATTAACAGTTTTTTGAGGTAATCTATGACTTGGAATAGGTTTTACCGCTACCCGTATTATTAAATCCTGCCCCGTTGAAATACCACCAAGGACGCCACCGGCATCATTTTTAAGAAAGCCTTTTTTACTTATGGGGTCATTGTTTTGGGAGCCCTTTAGCTCTGCAACCTTAAAACCTGCCCCCATTTCAAAACCCTTTACCGCCCCAACAGAACATATAGCTTTTGCTAAATCTGCTGATAGTTTGTCAAATACAGGCTCCCCTAAACCAACAGGGAGGTTTCTTACTAAGATTTCAACGATACCTCCTAAAGTATCTCCTTTCTTGAGAGTTGTTTCTATTTTCTTCACCATTTTTTCATAAGCTATAGGGTCAGGACAAAAAAGGGTATTTTCGTAAATATATGTTAAATCTCTTTCTTTTGCCTCTATCCCTCCCAAATTAATGGTATAAGCATAAACTTCAATGCCATATTCTTCAAGCACTCTTTTAGCTATAGCTCCAGCTGCAACTCTTGCCACAGTTTCTCTTCCACTTGCTCTACCTCCACCTCTATAGTCTCTTATGCCATATTTCATAAAATAGGTAAAATCAGCATGACCTGGCCGGAAGACCTCTTTTAAAGCTTCATAGGCACCACTTTGAGCGTCAATATTATATACGATTAAAGCGATAGGAGTTCCCGTGGTTTGTCCTTCAAAAATGCCTGAGAGAATTTCAACTCTATCTTTTTCCTTACGAGGACTCTCACCCGTTGATTTTCCTGGCCTTCGTTTATCAAGCTCTTCTTGAATGTATTCTTCAGAAAGAGTTAACCCAGGCGGACAGCCATCTACAATGGCACCTAAGGCCTTTCCATGAGATTCCCCAAAGGTAGTTACTTTGAATAGAACCCCTATGCTATTTCCTGCCATATCTTTCTAAATAATACAGGATAAATTTAGATTGACAAGGTTCTTCTCTTTTTACCTTTACAAACCTTCCATTAAGAGGTAGTTACTATTTATTATAGAAAAGTAACTTTTTTGCCCTTTCATTTTTAACATCTCATAAGGTTTTTTACCATAGCTTTATGTATTATTTTGGCAACTTCTATTTTTCGTGTTATTTTATTTTTTTGTATGCTCATATTTCTTTAATAAAGCAATATGGGCTATGCCATTAAAGTAGGGGTCTATGTTATGAGACAAGATAAACATGGTAAATTACCTAACTATAGAATATCCTGTAAGAGAAGGCTTGTTTGTGAAGGAAGGGGAGCCACTTTCGAGGTCTTACTATATTCTTTAAGTTTTCACACAGTTCAGACACTATTGATATAAGCCAAATGATACACAGTCTCAATGGAGCAAAGGATGCATAGATGGAAAGGGGAATATTTTTTCTGCAAGTGGTAACTGAAAAGGAAAGGATTATTTTAAAAGACCTTTTTTCCACGAGCCCGATTGCGCAAAATTTATTCTTCTTCTTAGGCTGCATATAGACTTGAAAGAAACTATGGAAAGTCTTAAATTGTTAGAAAATATATAAAAAGAGAATGGAAAAATTTTTTAAAAGATATCTTCGGGAGATGAGTTAAAATGACAGAGGACTTGGAAATCAATTTGGCAGAACTACAAGAAGGAGAAATTGTTGATGTACCTGAAATTTTGCCAATGATGGCAATAAGGGATATGGTGCTTTTTCCTTCTATGGTAGTTCCTCTCTTTGTGGGAAGACATAGATCTTTAAAGGCAATTGAGGAAGCCCAAGCACGAGACCAGTTAATAGTTTTAGTCACTCAAAAGAAATCTCGTATAGAAAATCCAGAAGAAAAAGATCTTTATAAAATTGGAACCATAGCTTTGATACTTAAAACTATTAATCTTTCAGAAAATAGAAAAAAGGTAATTGTCCAAGTTTTGTCTCGTGTTGAAATTAAGGAATTTCTGAAAAGTGATCCCTATTTTGTAGTTAAGATTGAGCCTTGCAAGGAAAGAGAGCCTGAGGTAATTACCCCTGAAATAGAAGCTTTAATGCGCTCTGTAAAGGAAAATGTGGAAAAATTATTAAACTTGAAAAATATCTTAACACCAGAACTTTCTCATGCTATCCAATCTATAGAAGAACCTGGAAGACTTTCCGACTTTGTTGTGACCTATCTTAAGCTTAAGGTCCCTACAGCACAAGATCTTTTAGAAACCTTGTATACTGAAGAAAGATTGAAGAAGGTTTCTAAAATCCTTCTTCAGGAAATAGATATAATTACACTGCAAAATAAAATACAGAGCGAAGCTCAAGAAGAAATGGGGAAGTCTCATAGAGAATATTTTTTAAGACAGCAATTAAGGGCTATTAAAAGGGAGTTGGGAGAAGAAGAGGATATTGAATCAGAAATAAAAGATTTAAAGAAAAAGATAAAAAAAGCCAAGATGCCAAAGAAGGTAGAGGAAGAGGCTCTGCGACAGCTAAAGCGTTTGGAGATGATGCATCCAGAAGCTGCTGAGGCTACAGTTATTAGAAACTATTTAGAATGGCTTATAGAACTCCCCTGGAGTATTTCTACAAAAGACAACCTTGATTTGAAAAAAGTAAAAGAGGTTTTAGATGAGGATCATTATAACTTAGAAAAGATAAAAGAAAGGCTGTTAGAATTCTTAGCAGTAAAAAAGATCAATCCAAAGTCGAAAGGTGCTATTTTATGTTTTGTTGGGCCACCTGGAGTAGGAAAAACAAGTCTTGGGAAGTCAATTGCTCGGGCTCTTGGAAGGAAATTTGTGAGAGTTTCCTTAGGAGGTGTAAGAGATGAGGCTGAAATTAGGGGACATAGAAGGACTTATGTAGGAGCTATGCCAGGAAGGATTATTCAAGGAATAAAACAGGCAGGAGTAAACAATCCTGTTTTTCTATTAGATGAGATAGACAAACTCTGCATCTCCTTTCAAGGAGATCCAGCAGCAGCTCTTTTAGAAGTCCTTGATCCAGAGCAAAACAAAGAATTTGTTGATCACTATTTAGATGTTCCTTTTGACCTTTCAAATGTGTTTTTTATTGCTACAGCTAATATGACTGAACCCATTCCAAGGGTCCTATTGGATAGAATGGAAGTAATCTATCTTTCAGGATATACTTTTAAAGAAAAGTTGGAGATTGCTAAAAGATATATAATACCAAAGTTAATTAAAGAACATGGTTTTAAAAAAAATGAGTTGCTTCTCACGGATGAAGTTATTTTGAACATAATTGAGGAGTATACAGCTGAGTCTGGGGTTAGGGAACTTGAGCGCAAGCTCGCTGCACTCTGTAGAAAAATTGCAAGAAAAATAGCCGAAGGGCAAAAAGGTCCCTTTGAGGTTACCCTGGATAATTTACAAGAATATCTTGGATCCCCTGAGTTTATAGAAGATTTTAGACTTACTGAAGATGAAATTGGAGTAGCCACAGGTTTAGCTTGGACACCTAACGGAGGAGAGGTTCTTTATATTGAAACTGTGCTTATGCCCGGGAAAGGTAATTTAATTCTAACAGGGTCCCTGGGTGATGTAATGAAAGAGAGTGCCCAAGCAGCGCTATCCTATATTCGCTCTCGCTATGAAGAATTAAAGTTAGACCCAAAATTTTATACAAAATTTGACATTCATGTACATGTGCCATCTGGTGCTATCCCTAAGGATGGACCAAGTGCTGGTGTTACCATGGCAATTTCTATGATTTCAGCTCTTACTAAAAAACCGGTCTCAAAAGATTATGCGATGACAGGGGAAATAACTCTTAGAGGCAGGATACTGCCCGTAGGAGGAATAAAAGAGAAAGCTTTGGCTGCTTTAAGAAAAGGAATAACCAAGGTAATAATCCCAGTGCAAAATGAAAAAGATTTACAGGAAATTCCAGAAGACCTTAGATCAGAAATCACTTTTATAAAAGTTTCACATTTAGATGAAATTATTAAACTTGTGTTAAAATAAATAAATATGAATAAGGAGAAAAAAAGAGGACGAAAAGCTAAAGAGAGTTTAGAGCATATTAGTAAGGAACCGATTGAGGTCGTAGACGAACATTGTAATCCTCTTGGTATTTTACCTCGGGGAGAAGTGCATGCTAAGGGACTTTTTCATAAGGCAGTCCATGTGTTTCTCTTTAATTCAAAAGGTGAAATTTATTTACAAAAGAGAGCTTATGACCGCGAGGAGAATCCAGGCCTTTGGAGTTCTTCTGCTTCAGGCCATATAAAAGCAGGCGAAGCACTTTATTCTGCTGCTAAGAGAGAACTTTTAGAAGAATTAGGGTTAAAGGTAAAATTAGAAGACCTTTTGCAGGTTCGACCCTGTCCAGAAACTCATTGGGAGTGTACTACTCTATTTATAGGCTATACTGATAAAACACCTAAACCTCATCCAAAAGAAATTGTTGAAGGTAGATTTTTTTCAGTTCAAGAATTAGAAAAACTTTTAGAGGAGACTCCTGAAATTTTTAGTCCTATATTTAAGTATTTGTGGAAGCTTTACAAAGAGAAAGTATCTCGGGCAAAAGATAGGCTAAACCTTCCTTTTCAAGAATAGTATAAAGCAAAGAAAAATTTTTATTTTTAATATAATCAGCCAGAGGGGCCAGGGCAAAGATTTGTATCTTATTTTCTTTTTGTTCTTGACTGAGATTACTCTTTAATATTTCTTCTCTTATCTTTTTCATAAGTACCAGGTAAAGTTCAAACTCTTTACCAAAATATTCTTCAAGGCTTTCTCTAATTCTTCGAGCTACAGCAGGATTTGCTCCACCTGTAGAAATAGCAATAGTAAGATCACCTCTTTTAATAGTTGATGGTACAATAAACGAACAATATTCTGGATTATCAACTACATTACATGGAATTTTTTTTTCTTCGGCTTCAGAAAAGACAGCTTTTTGTGTTCCAGGATCATTTGTTGCAGCAATAACCAAATAGGCCCCTTCTAAATCACCTTTTTGATAAGCACGATTTACCCAAAGTATCTTTCCTTTTTCAGCTAAATCTTTAAGTCTTGGAGTAAGTTCAGGGGAAATAACTTTTACCTTTGCTCCATATTCTAAAAGAGTATTTATTTTCCGCTCAGCAACCTTACCACCACCAATTACTACCACCTCTTTGTTTTCTAATTTTAAAAAAATAGGATAATATTTAGTCAAATTCCCCCCAACCTTCTAACTTATGATGCCAAAATTGGGTGGCTTTGGGATATATTTTTTTAAATTTTACAAAAAGATAGTTTTTTTTCCAGGTCTTTTCCAGCACCTCAATATTAACTCTTGCTAATTTAAAATGGGCAAGTAGTGCTAAAAAGTTTTCTTCTTTTTTAAAACGCACTGTAAATACTTCTTCACAAATTTCTTTGCTTTTTAATAATTTTAGGGCATCTTCAAAAAGATATTTTCCAATGTCTCGGAAGATTCCTTCTTTATACTCCTCGAATTCATATAAACTTGTTAATAGTCTAATCAGTCTAAGACTAACATAATTGGGATCCACCTCCCCTAAGAAAGGAAATACAATTTTGAGATCCATAAGGTTAGAATATGGTGTAACATATTTAACCCGTGTGGTATTTGCCTCTGTTTTGAAAACAAGGCCTTCTCTTCCTTCTGAGTGATATCTTTTTATCGTAGTTCTTATAAATTCATAGTCTTTTTCCGGGTCTAAGGGACCTAAAATTTCAGGATGATTGAGCTTAAATTCCTTTAATAATTTTATTTTTTTTGAAACTTCAAAAAATTCTCCTTTTTCCCAATTTACTATATCAAAAACAAAAAAATTAATATCTTCTTTTATATATTGAGGCCATTCACTTACAAATGGATTTTCAGGTCCAGCTACCTCGCAACAAATATAACAGTTAGGAAATTTTTCAAAAAAATCTGGAAGCGTTGGCAGAAAATCTTCCCATCTATCAGTGGCAAAAGGACAAATATAACCTCTACGGGTAAATGCTAAAATCTCCTTACCAACTTTAGCTAATCTCACATTATATCCTTCAATTTTTTCTTCTGCGTAAAAGGGATAAGTTAGATACCGTTTGAGACCTGTCTTTAAAATATAAATCCTGGGTATTGATGGATATCCTTTAATAAAAATTTTATCATTGAAGAAAGTGCCTACAGGATAATTTTTAAATTCTTTGTTTAATCTAAAAAAGCCAAAATCTTTCCAGGTAGTAAAAATAAGTTTTGCCTTATCATAAGCCTTTTCCCATTCTTCATAGGATATCGCTTTTAGATGAAGATTTTTTTCCCAAAAGTTTTTTAATATTTTTTTTATCTCCTCATGCTCTTTCAATTACAACCTCTCCTTTTTCATGTATTTTACCGAAAATTTTTATTTTTATTTTATCTAAAAATTGTGGGATTAACCAAGCTTGTGTCAAAAGATGGTTTGTGATTTTACTAACCGTATAAGTAAAAAATTTCTCATTATTTTGAAGTAAAACCAGGGTTATGGGAAGTAATAGTTGATCTCCCAAATAGGGATCAACTTGAGCGTTAGATTCTAAAAAATTTAAAAAGGCTGAGGCTGCTTCTTTTCCCACTTTTTCTGCGGGTATTCCTTTTTTTCCAAGAGCTGTAAATCCTGCGCGCTTCTTACCATCCTTACCATATACAAAAAGCATAGTTCCCGGGGATGCACTTGGCAGTTTTATTTTAGAAATTTCTACAGGAAAATTGGCATTACTTAAAAGTTCGTAAGCAGCTTGTGCTTGTCTTTCAATAATATGAGTGGGTAAATCATTACTACTTAAGCTTAGTACCCCTACCTTCTCTACTTGAAAGCCTGGAGAAAATTTTTGTAATGGAAATAGACTTATTTTTTCAATGTGCGCCCTAATTATCCCGTCTCCCTTGGGATAGAAACCGGCTTTTTCAAGATAGAGATTAAATTTAAAGCCGAAAGCAGTAAGAACAGGTTGGAAAATCCTTTCTAAATAGTGAAAAGTAGGGGAATAGGGGACATGCGTACCTCCTTGAAGAATTAATGTGCCACCTTCTGAGAAAGCTAAGGGGTATAATAGGGTTTGAAATAGTAATGAAGTAGAACCTGCAGTTCCAATATTAAAAAAATAGGTTCCACTTTTTGGTCTTCTTTGAGGAGAAAAGATTATTTCTTGAGAATGAAGTTCTTCTCCCTTTGTGATGGCAGATGTTAGTTCACGGCAAGCTTTTAAACAAGCTAAGTGTTGGGGCTGAAGCCCGGGTTTGGGTCTTTTTGCTCTTATATTAAAGAGCTTTATAGGTTTTAAAAATATGGCAGAAAGCGATAAAGCTGTGCGAAGAACCTGCCCGCCTCCCTCTC
>JBKBJB010000039.1:0-7349 GCA_046294055.1 Caldimicrobium sp. | reverse complement strand
AGTATGCATAATTCTTACTGCAGGTACTCCTCTATTTGCTATCAAAACTTTTCTTATATCCCTTTCAATAGGCATAGAAATCCCCCTTTTCTTGACATCTCATTTATGTTAATGATGAAATTACTCTTTGTCAAGGATCCCTAAATGTTGCGGAAGTTAGCCTATTAGAAAGTTAAGACCTTTACAGATAAGGAGAAAAAGTGGTATAAATATAAGCCGGCGGTGGGGGTTGAACCCACGACCTGTGGATTACGAATCCACTGCTCTACCGCTGAGCTACGCCGGCATGCCAAATATATATTTTTTAAACTCCTCTTTCTTCTCTAAGAACCCTTTTCTTGCTAATTACTGCAAGTATAACAAGTAAAAGAATCAAAAGCAAAAGGAAAGTTCTAGCCAGCCATTTATATGGATCTGGTTCTTTAAGAGTATCTAATAATTTTTCAGAAAACCAAAAATACCCAATGAAAAGGATAAATAAAGGAGAAATTATTCCCAGAATGTAAACAAAAAATTTAGGAAGTCTAATTGAGGTGTCTGTAATTAGTTCTTTATAAAAATTATTCAAACCAAAGGCCCACACGAAAACGAAAATTTCTATTAGTGCAAAGAAGATTAGAAGGAATGATCCAGCCCAGAAATCAAGTTCATCTATAAAGACAGGGATAAATGCACAGAGGTGAGCACCAAGAATAACTATAAGCATACTAATTGATACGGATTTAGTGTGGCTCCATTTCATTTCATCTTCAAAAAAGGCAACAAGTGGTTGTATGAGGGCTAAAGATGAAGTTAGAGCTGCTAAAAAAAGTAAGACAAACCAAAGGAAAGAGATAAGCGTTCCCATAGAAAGGTTAAGTAATATAGCAGGCATAGTCATAAATCCAATTCTAAAGGTGCCTTCTTTGGCAAGTTCAGGTACGGATAAAGCTCCAAACATAGCAAAAGCTGCAGGAATGACAATGCTTGCTCCTATAACTAATTCTACAAATTCGTTTACTGAAGCTGTTAAAATTCCCGCCTTAACTACATCTTCTTTAGGTTTCACATAACTGGCATATGTGGCTATAGCACCCATACCAAGGGAAAGGGTAAAGAAAATTTGTCCTGCTGCCTCAACCCAAATATTTGGATCTTTTATACCTGAGAGGTTTAAGTTATAGACAAATTTAAGACCTTCAATACCTGACCAATCTCTTACACTTAGCGCCACATAAGAAAGTATAAGTCCAATTAAAATTAAACCGGGGATACCTATTTTACCAGTTATTTCTATGCCTTTGGCAATACCTCTTTGTAAAATTATCCAATTTATTCCTAAGGTGATCCAAAGGAAAATGAGAGCCGTTATAGAGGGGGCAGTATAGGCTCTAAAAAAATTAACAAATGGAGCCATAGCTTCTTTATAATCGGAAGTAACGACAGGTTTAGGGAGTTGCCCAAATAGAGAGAGAATAGCATAGCCTAAGACCCAGGATTCAATATAAATATAATACATAACAATTATAACAGGTATAGCTATACCAACAGAACCCAAAATTCTTGACCAAGTAGCTTGGTTAAAAAAAGTTCCAAGAATACCAGTCATTGAGCCATGGCCTTTTCTTCCAGCAACTCTTCCTATTACCCATTCCAATATCATTACTGGTAAACCCAGTAATAGAAGTGAAATAAAATAAGGCACCATAAAGGCGCCTCCTCCATAAAGAGCAGCTTTGGAAGGAAAACGCAAAATATTTCCAAGACCTACAGCATTACCAGCAGCAGCCAAAATAAGCCCAAGACGAGTGGCCCAAGTTTCTCTTTTGCTGCTACCCATATTTATCACCTCCTTAACTTAAGTTTTTAAATATTTTTCTTTAATAGCTTTAAGTATAATATGAGCTGTATTAAAGGCAAGTTGAATACTTCCCTTTTGCACCGCTATATCTCCTGCTAAAAACAGTTTAGGCAAATTGGTTTCAAAATTCTCATCCACCTTTGGACGATCTTCTAAATCAAATTCAACACCTATGTATTTTAAAAACCCTTTGGGAGTAGTGCCACCAAGACAATAATAGATGAAATCATAGGAGTCCACTTTTCCATCTTTATAAAAAACCTTAATCTGATTTCCTTCAGCTTCCAATTTTTCAATATCTGTTCCTAAAAGTAGTTTTACTTTTCCTTGAGCTACTTTTTCTTCTAAAATTTTTAAATTCACAGGGTTAATTCTGAAAAATTGAGGTCTTCTATAGGAGAGATAAACTTCGCAATTTTTGCAAAGAAAAGAGGCTACTTCAGCTGCTGTATCACCACCACCTACAACTAATACTTTTCCACTGGGAGGACAATCAGTTGGCGGCTCAAAAAATACTTTGCTTTTAACCTCTTTAGGTATTGGATAGTCAGGTTTTTTAGGCTGTCCAAATATGCCTATAGCTAAGATAACAAACTCTGCTATTATCTTAGGTTCATTATTAACTGTAATTTGGTATTCATTATTTATTTTCTTTACATAGTTAACCTCACTTTGAAGCCGTATATCAAGTTTATATTCATCAATCCATTTTCGTATCCTTTCAAGAAAGGCTTCTTTGCTCTCGGTTTCAAACTTGCAAATACCAAGTGGTTCTACTTCTACGCCTCTGTAAATAGCATCCACTCTTTTACCAGGTCTATAGAGCCTTTCAATGGTATCACATACATGAGGCGCCTTTTCTAATATAATCGTTGGCTCTATTCCTGCTACCTTTGCCTCAATGGCACAAGCAATACCAGCAGGACCTGCTCCAACAATGGCAAGCTTTACCTTTTCCATAGTTCACTCCTTTAATTAGATTTTATTTCCCAAGCATAAGCATGCCTAATCATTATTTCTAAATTATCATACTTAGGTTGAAAGTTTAAGAGTTTTTTTATTTTTTGATTATCAGCAATAAGTATAGGAGGGTCACCTGCCCTTCTTTCTGCATCTATTGTTTTAAAATCAACCCCTGTAACCTTTTTTACCGTAGAAATTACTTCCTTTACAGAATAACCTCTCCCATAGCCACAATTTAATATCTCAGATTTCCCTGTCTCTATTAAATATTCCATAGCTAAGATGTGAGCTTCTGCCAAATCCATAACATGGATAAAATCTCTTACACAAGTTCCATCTGGAGTGGGATAATCGGTGCCGTAAATTTCTAAATAAGGTAATTTGCCAGTGGCAACTTTTAGGGCTCTTAAAATTAAATGAGTGGGCTGATTATAGCTTGGGCCTAATTCCCCTTCAGGATCTGCACCAGCTACATTGAAATATCTAAGTGAAATATAGCTTATCTGCCCCGCCTCAGAGAGATGATATAAAATTTTTTCTACCATTGCTTTAGTCTCTCCATAAGGAGAGATTGGATTTAAAGGGGCCTCCTCAGGCACTGGTATAACCTCAGGAATTCCGTAAACTGCTGCAGAAGATGAAAATATAAAAAACTTAACTCCTGCTTTATACATAGCAGAAAGTAATTTTAAAGTATTTCCTACATTGTTAGCATAATATTTCAATGGATTCCTTACACTTTCTGGTACCACAATATAAGCACCAAAATGCATAACTATATTGGGTTGAAAATTTCGGAAAATTTCATACACCCTTTCTTCATCTCCAAAATCAAGCTTAATAAATTTTCCATACTTAGGCACATTTTTGTTTCCACCAACAAGATTATCAAGAATTAACACTTCATGCCCTCTCTTAACCAATAATTTTGCAACATGAGATCCTATATAACCAGCTCCTCCCGTAACTACAACCTTTAATGGTGCCTTTTTACCCATATTGACAAAAATTACCCAGGAAAATTTTAAATCATTACTAACATATTTCTATTTTTTTTGCAATATGTTAAAATTTTATCTAAATGGGAGATGGAAGAATTTGGGTACAGAGAGGCTATTCAAAGGATTTATTTTATCATTTTTTGAGAGAGGGTGCTTTTACTCCTTTTTTATCTCGTTTCTTAGTTAATAGAGGTTTTAAAGATCTTAGAGAGGCATATACTTTCCTTTATCCACAGATTTCAGACTTCTCTGATCCTTTTCTAATTCCAGAAATGGATGAAGCTGTTAGAAGGATTGCTAAAGCCTTAAGAAGTGGGATAAAAATTGGTATCTATGGAGATTCTGATGTAGATGGCATTTTAGGAAGCTATATTCTTTATGATTTTCTCTCTAACCTTTCAGAAGAGAGCCCAGAAGTGTTAATTCCTGATAAGAATAAAGAGGGATATGGGTTTCACAGCAAATTTTTACCTTTTTTTAAGGAAAGGGGTGTAAAGTTATTAATTACTGTTGATGTAGGAGTTTCTTCTTATGAGACCGTGGAGAATGCTAAAGCTTTAGGTCTTGAGGTTATAATTACAGACCATCATGAAATTCTTCGAAAACCGGACACCATTGTCCTGTCAGGGAAAAATACTACCTTTGGGGCTCCTTTTTATCATCTCTGTGGAGCCGGAGTAGTTTTTGCTCTTCTTAGAGCGTTGCGAAGTTATTTATATTCTGAGGGATTTTTTAGTGATAAACCTATACCCCCCTTGAGGCCCTATCTTGAACTTGTTGCTATAGCAACTCTTGCTGATATGGTCCCACTTCTTGGAGAGAATAGAATTATCACTTATTTTGGGTTTAGGGACTTGAGCTCTCCAACTCATCCTTCCTTAAAGGCATTTTTTCAGTTTTTAGATTTGAAAGGTGCTATATCTGAAGAGGATTTACATTTTAAAATCATCCCCAGATTTAATGCCTGTGGTAGGATGGGTAAACCTGAACTATTATTTAACTTCTTAGCAGAAAGAGAAAAAGAAAAGTTTGAACAATATTTGCAAGAACTTTGCACTCTTTATGAGGAGAGACAAAATCTTGAGTTTGAGCTTTGGCAAGTCGTAGAGAATGCGTTTATTGAGGTGGAGTCTTCCCCTATCTTAATAGGTATTTTTCAAAATATACCTAAAGCCCTTTTAGGTTTATTAGCTAATAGAGCGAAAAACAAATTTGGAAAGCCTGTTTTAATTATTTCTGATGAAGGGGGGCTTTGCTATGGATCAGGGAGAAGTCCAGAGAATTTGGATTTACTCCCTTTGCTTCTACCAAAAAAGGAACTTTTTTTGGAATTAGGTGGACATAAAAAGGCTTTTGGTTTCCAAATTACTAAAGAAAACCTGAAGGCTCTTCAGGAATATCTTCTTGGAAATGAGGCACTTCAAAAAATAAACTGGGACGAAAAGTATCTCTATGTAGATGCAGAAACAACCCTCTCAGAACTTTTTATAGAAGAGAATTTTTTAGTCTTTCAAACACTGCCTCCATATGGAATAGCTCATGAGCCTCCGATCTTACTTTTAAAAGATTTTGAGATAAAGGAAATTATCTATCTTAAAGATAGGCATACAAAGCTTTTATTAAAAGAGGGATTAAAGGAAGTTTATGCTTTATGTTTTAATAAATTATTAAAAGGGGACTTAAAGTATTTGATAGGTACCCCTTTTATAAATAATCTTTCTCAAAGGCTTGAGATAAAGGTAGAAGATGTTAAATGATTTTATGGGTATAACGATTAGAGAAGAGAAAGAACTTGATGAACTTAATTTTTTAGCAGAGAAAGCGGTAAAATCTAAATTTTCAAAAGGAAGAGTTTTCCCGGAACCAGAATGTGATATAAGGACCGCCTTTGAGAGAGACAGAGATAGGATAATTCACTCAAAAGCTTTTAGAAGATTGAAACATAAAACGCAAGTGTTTCTTGCACCGAGAGGAGATCATTACAGGACAAGACTTACTCATACCTTAGAAGTAGCCCAGATTGCAAGAACAATTGCTGGTGCCTTAAGATTAAACATAGCTTTAACTGAAGCTATTGCGTTAGGACATGATTTGGGGCATACCCCTTTTGGTCATGCAGGTGAAGAGGTGCTCAATGAAATACTTCCTGAAGGTTTTAGACATAATGAACAAAGTCTAAGGGTTGTAGATAAGTTAGAGAAGGAAGGGAAAGGTCTTAATTTGACCTATGAAGTGCGAATGGGGATACTAAAACATTCGAAAGGAAAAGGTCCTATTGAATGCATGACCGATGAAGACCTAACCTTAGAAGCTCAAGTGGTAAGATTTTCTGATGTAATAGCCTATGTGAATCACGATTTAGATGATGCTCTACGAGCCGGGATAATAGATTACGCCTCTATTCCTAAAGATGTATTACAGACCTTAGGAGAAACTCATAGCAAACGCATTGATACTTTAATAAAAAGTATTATTTATACTACTAAAAATGCAGGCACAACTAAGATTCTTATGGATGAAAAAAAATTTGATGCATTAAAAAAGCTTAGAGATTTTTTGTATGAAAAAGTTTATTTTTCAGAAAAGGTAAGAAAGGAATTTAATAAAGCCAAAAAGATCCTTTTCTCTCTTTTTGATTATTATTATAATAATTTTGAGAAAAATGAATATTTAGTTAAAGCCAAAGAAATTTTTCCTCAGGAAAGCAAAGAGAGGCTTATTGCAGACTATCTTTCAGGGATGACGGATAGATTTGTGCTTTATGAGTACCTGGAACATTTTGTACCTAAGCCTTGGGGATTTAACTTTTCGGAGGAGGTGAGGATTTGATGAAAAAAAAATTAGGATGGTTTACTACAGCGAGAGATTTAGCTGCTCTTGAACTTTTAAGAATTGTATTTCGAGAGATTGAGAGAGGCTTTTTGCCTCTAAAAATAGCTTATGTTTTTGTTAGCAAGGAAAAAGATGAATCAGGCTATGCTCAAAAGTTTATAGAAGAAGCTGAAGACAAAATGGGTCTTTCAGTCATTACCTTTTCTGCTCTTAGATACGAACCAGAGCTTAGAAAAAAAGACATAGAGACTTGGCGTACCCTTTATCATAGAGAGGTTTTAAAAAGACTTCCTGTAGAAATAGATTTTGCAATGTTAGCAGGTTATATGTGGGTAGCATCTTCAGAGTTTTGTGAAAAACTTTTTTTATTAAATTTACATCCAGCTTTACCAGGTGGACCAAAGGGAACTTGGCAAGAAGTAATTTGGCAATTAATTAGTTCTCGGGCAAGTGAGACAGGGATTATGATCCACCAAGCAACACCTGAATTAGATGAAGGACCTCCTTTGACTTTTGTCAGATTTTCTCTTCGTACAGACGATTTTATTCCTCTTTGGGAAAAGACAGAAAGAATTCTCCTAAAATATCATTTAAAAGGGTTGATAAAAGCCGAAGGGGAAAAGAATGAACTTTTTAAAAAAATAAGAGAAGAAGGGGTTAAAAGGGAACTTCCTTTTATCGTTTGGACCTTAAAATATTTCGCGGAAGATAAG
>JBKBJB010000038.1:0-7433 GCA_046294055.1 Caldimicrobium sp. | reverse complement strand
AAGCCTTTTTGCGGCAAATAGATTAATTAAAAAGCCCACAAGACTGCTTAGTGCGTATGCTATGGTTAATAAGATTACAGGCTTTAGGTGAGATAGGGCTCCTTTGAACTCTTTACCTAAAAGCTTTAGAGAAATGTTCTCAAGTAATCTTTTAAAGGCTTCTTCTTGCAATGGCTACCCTTTTCCTAAAAAATTATCAATCTCTTCACATCCTAAGTGCAATCCAAGAATTTCTAAAAATATTATTTGTCATTTAAGCACACGATAAGGGAGAAGGCAAGAGATATGTTTTTGACAGAGAAAATGAGGCAGTAGATAATAATTAATTATGGGCCGCGGAGGACTCGAACCTCCAACCTATGGATTAAGAGTCCATTGCTCTACCAATTGAGCTAGCGGCCCAAGTTTTTAGTTCAATTTAATATAGCTCTTGATTTTGTCAAGATTTTAATGGGGTTCTGCAAAAAGATTGAAAAATTTTAAAAGCATGCTTTATTAAAAAGCAATTTTTATTACTCATAAAAAAGCCCATTATGTTAGAAGAACTGATTATTGTTGTAAAAACTGGGGGAGCTATCCTAAAAAATTACTATAGCAAGAGCTTTGAGATTAATCATAAGGGAACCATTGACTTAGTTACTACGGCTGATTTAGAAGTAGAAAAAGCCCTAAAAAAAGAACTAAACACTAAATATCCTCACATACCTGTTATTGGAGAAGAAAGTACTAAAGAGCATCCCAAAAGTATTGAGGGATATTATTTTTTGCTTGACCCTTTAGATGGAACTACAAATTTTGCCCATGGTTTGCCCTGGTTTGCTATATCCCTTGCCCTGATGAAGAATTTAGAGCCAATAATTGGAATAGTTTACAACCCCATAATAGAGGAATTATTCTTTGGTGAGAAGGGCAAGGGAAGCTATCTAAACAATCAACCCATTAAAGTGTCCAAAACTATAGACTTAATTTCTTCTCTTTTAGCTACGGGGTTCCCAGTCTCAAAAATAATGGAAAAGCCAAGACATTTTACCGTCCCCTTTGAAGAATTTTTGCAAAAATGTAGAGGGGTTAGACGCTTTGGCTCAGCAGCTTTAGATTTAGCATATGTTGCCTGTGGAAGATATGATGGCTTTTTTGAACCGTACCTAAAACCTTGGGACACGGCAGCTGGTATCCTTTTAGTAAAAGAAGCTGGAGGTAAGGTCTCTGATTATTTAGGAGACCCTTATCATCCTTTTAAAGACACTTTAATTGCCTCAAACGGCATTATACATGAGGAAATGGTAGAAATTCTAAAAACCAAACATCCTGAAACCTTTAAACTTTTTAGAAATCCCCTGCCAGCAGTAGATATAATCATAGAGTATCAAGGAGGCATTGTTTTAATTGAGCGAAAAAATCCTCCTTATGGATGGGCTCTACCAGGAGGATTTATAGAATATGGAGAAAAGGCAGAAGAAGCAGCAATTAGAGAAGCAAAAGAAGAAACAAATTTAGAAATAAAAATCAAAACCCTTTTAGGTTGTTATTCGGATCCAATGAGAGACCCAAGGTTTCATACCTTATCCGTGGTATTTGTGGCAGAGGGGAAAGGAACTCTTCAAGGGAAAGATGATGCCAAAAAGGCTCAAGTTTTCTCCTTAAAGGATATCCCATGGCAGGAACTCGCCTTTGACCATTCCCAAATCTTAAAAGATTATATAAAAGCTATAACCAAATGAACATTCAAGAGATAACCCAAAAAATTAAAGAAGAATTAAATATAGACCTAAAGATTTTGATCTGTGAACCTGATCCTTTTATGAGAGAATTTCTCGTGGAAATCTTTAAAAATTTAAATCTAAATTGTAAGAGTCTTTCTTCTGTGAGTGAATTAATTCCTTCCCTTCTTAAGGAAGAGTTTCACCTTGTCATCTTGCCTATAGAGTCTACTCAGAAAGAAGATCTAAAACTTATAGAGGAAATAAAAGAAGTAAATAAAAATATTATCCTTTATGTGATGGGTGAATATCATTTAGGTTTTGACCTTGGGAGCCTCTTTTCTTCAGGGGCTAATGAAGTTATTTTGAAACCTTTTTCTGTAGGAGAATTTAAAGCAAGATTATTTAAAGTTTTAAATGAATTCTATTTAAATAAAAAAGTTGAGCGCTTTATTGTGGAAGATCCTTTAACAGGAGTATACAATCGGAGATACTTTGAAATACAGATTAGAGAAGAAACCTATAGAGCTTTAAATTTAAAATATCCTCTCGCTCTCCTTATGATTGATTTAGATAATTTCAAATGGTTTAATGATCACTTTGGGCATAAAGCAGGAGATAAAATTTTAATTGCTGTAGGAGAGTTTCTTAAGAAGAATACGAGAAGCAAAGTAGACAAAGTTTGTAGATATGGAGGAGATGAATTTATGGTGATCATGCCTTATACCTCCTATAAAGACGCTATTAAAGCGGTATTAAGGCTCTTTAAAAATTGGGAGAACTTCCCATATAAGCAAGTTACCTTTTCTGTAGGCATTGCTCAATTAATTGAAAGAGAAGATTTAGAGAAAACTATAACAGACCTTATTAACAGGGCAGATTCTGCTATGTATAAAGCGAAGAACATAGAGGGGAATGCTTATATAGTAGATGAAGTGACCCTTAGAGAATTTCCAAACGAAGATTCTCCTGAATGGGATTTACCTTCTCAATCCTTACTTTAACCTCTCTACCTGCTGTTAAAGTGCCCTTATAACCTATCACCTCACCTGTGAGATTATATTCTGGCAAGTAAACCTTGTATTTTCTCCCCTGCACTTCTGTAATAAGCCCTGTCAATTCCTCTCCCAGCTTGTACTTTTGTAAATATTTAAGCAAGAAATATTTTTTTCGCCTGTTTTGTAAAAATTGAGCCTGTTGCCAATTATTTTGTAAATCTGGCAAAATTTTTAACAGCTCCTCCTTTGAAATAAGGGGCCTCTTTTCTAAATAGGCAATGAGCTGATATTGAGAAAGTAAATCTACAAAACGGCGAATAGGTGAGGTAAAGGTAGTATAATAGGGGAGCCCAAGACCTGAATGTAAAGCTGGCTCAAGAGATAACTCTGACCTTGCCATAAATTTTAGTTGTAAAATCTTATGATACAATGAGCTTTCCCGTTCTTCTATAACTTGATAAGGCATTTTCTGGGCTCTAAAGATAATTGGTATACCTCTTTCTACGCAAAATTTTGCTCCATAAAAATTGGCAAGGATCATAGCTTCTGCTACCAAATCCCTGGCAGGTGTCATCTCAAGCTTCTCACAAAGAATCTCGCCTGTGGGTGTAACCTTTATCACTATCTCAGGAAGAATAACAGCTAAAGCCCCCATCTGAGCGCGATATTCCTTAAAAGGTTTGAAGAACCCGTGAAGTTCTCTCCAGAAGGGCTCACCTTCTTCCAAAGCTTTGTCCACTTCCTCATAGGTAAATCTTTTTTTAACTTTAATAAGGGAGGAAAAAATTTGATATTCTAAAACTTCACCCTTCTCATTTAAAAAAAACTTAAAAGTTAAAGTGGGTTTAATTTCTCCTTCCCTTAAGCTAAATTTTTCATGGGATAGAGGAAAGGGAAACATAGGATAAATAGTTTCTGGAAGATAAAGTGTTGAAGCTCTCTCTAAAGCACCGCTCCATAGGGCTGACCCAGGAAGTACATATCTTGCCACTTCTGCAATATGCACATATAAAATGGTTAATCCTTGCTCTTTCTCAATGGACAAGGCATCGTCAAAATCTTCTGTTTCCTCTGCATCAATTGTAAAGGTATAAAGGAAAGTAAGGTCCACATATCTACTAAAATCTCTCTCTTCCTTCAGGATTTTCTGCACCTCTTCCCACTCTTCTTTAGAAAACTCAGTAGGATATCTTGCCTTTTCAATTTCATAAAACCAATCCTCTTCAATTAGTTTTGCTTGAGATAAAAGTTCTATAACCTTAGGAGGTGAATCCAAATTGTGCTTCTGTAAAAGTTCCTTTATTAATTTTCCCTGCTCATAGGCTTCTTCTAAGAGGAGATAATTCTTTATAGCCTTTGTCCAAAAATCAAGTTTTTCCTCTGGAAGAGAATCTAACTTAGCTGTAAGAAGAGCCTGAAGAAAAACCTCACCTTCAGAAATAAATTTTAACCTCTCTTCTTCTTTTTCTCTTTGAAGAAGGATATTCTTAACTTCTTCTCTTGTACGCACCTTTACTAAATCAGGCCCTTCAAAACCAAAATAGACTTTATCCTCCACAATTTTTCGCATAAAAGCTGAGACTTCATCACAAGTAGGAGCCTTTCCAAGAAATAGATGTACCAATTCCCAGGCATCCATCTTTTCTGCTTCTCCAACGACTATTTCCCAAAGCTCTTTTAAATCGTAGATTTTCTTTAATTCCTCTCTAAGTTTTTGCTTTTCCTTTAATAAGATTTCTAACGATGCAAGGTTTTCAAAACTAATCTTTTTTTTGCCAAGAGAGAGAAGGGCTTTATGACTAAGTAGTTCTTCTTTTCCTGAAGGCAAAAAAAGATGTAATCTTTTCCCCTTTATATCTTTTACATAAGCTACTGTAGGCTTATCTTTATAAAAAACTTCTACGAGATGGCTAACGAGAGTTTCCAAAGATACACTTTCTAAAGACATAAAAGATGCTACGCCTTTGCAATTTCAAGAGCTTCTTTGATGTCAAGGGTGCCCTCGTATAGAGCCCTTCCAGAGATAACCCCTAATAAACCTTCCTTTTCTAAAGGTTTTAGCTTTTCAAGGTCATCTTTAGTGGAAACACCACCTGCTAATATTATAGGGTGTTTTGCTATTTCTAAAGCTTTTTTTAAGGGCATAAGGTCTACTCCTTTTCCCGTACCATCTCTCTCTATAATAGTTAAAATAACAGCAAACAAGTTGTAGGAATTTAGCTCTTTTAGAAAATCTAAGTAATTTATTTGGCTTGTTTGTAGCCACCCTGAAATAGCAACATATTCCCCTTTAATATCTACACTTACAATAATTTTTCCAGGAAAAGCCTGAGTAACTTCTCTTAAAAATTCCTGAGATTTTAGGGCCTTGGTTCCAAGAATAACTTGAGATACTGCAGAAGCCAAGTAATCTTCTATATCTTCATAAGTCCTTATTCCGCCACCAACTTGAACAGGTATAGAAAGGGAAGAGACGATCTCTTTTATAAGTTCCTTGTGCACAGGATAGCCTTCTTTTGCTCCATCTAAATCTACTATGTGTAATCTTTTGGCACCTTGCTTTTCAAAAAAAAGGGCATATTCCTTAGGATCTTCTCCGTAAACTTTAGTTTTTGCATAATCTCCCTGAAAAAGGCGTACCACTTTTCCTGCTCTAAGGTCTATGGCAGGAATAAAAAGCATTTTACTTAAAAAGGAAAGGTTTTTAAGATATTTTTTAGACCTCTTTCTGCGAGCTCTTCAGCTTTGAGCCACTTAATTTTACCATACAAGGGCAAATTTAATAAATTTTCACTTAGGGGTTTTTGCGTTTCATCAAAAACCTTTTGCCATAAAATTTTGCCTGTTGTGCTATCATATAAAGTAAGAACAAAGGCAACAGATGCAGGCTCAACAACACTCCAACTACTACCCTTTCTCTCTTTAAATCTAAAAATCTTCCCATAAAGTAGGGCCTCTGTCTGTGTTTTTCCGGTGAAAAATCTTATTAAACCCTCATGGCTTTTAATCTTTCCTTCTAAAGCTTCCTCTAAAAGAGCTTCAAATTCCTGTCTTGTTAAAAAATAAAACTTGGTCTTAGTATTTAATTGGAGAAGTTCCTTTTTAAGAAGGTTATCCATTATATCCCGAGCCCCGGGTTCGATCTCACCAGTTATAACTCCTGTTACAGGGCAATAAAGAGTTAAGCCCCTTTCTGCAAGGCAATAATCATCCATAGGTAAAACTAAAATGGTTTTTATCCTTTCTCCAAAGGCAGATGGGACTTTATGGGGCTCCTCATATGTGGCACAACCCCCTAAAATTAGGACTAAAAACAAACCTAAGGAGAGAAGAAGTTTCTTCATAAAGGCTCCTTAAAACTTTAATGTTATTAATTAGTCTTATAATACTCTTAAATTTTCAACAAATCAAGAAGATAGTTATTCTTTTTAGTCAAGGCATTATTTAAAATGTCCTATAAACAAGTTTTTTGTAATAAAGGTTGGCGGTGGATGTTGGAAAAGTATTTAATCTATAATGTGCAATTTTTTCAATGAAGTTTTTCATTGAAGAAGTTTTTCTATGTAAGAGCGTAACTCTTGAAGCCCCTCTTTTGTCTTACAAGAGATAACAAAAAGGGGGGTATCTTGAGAGAGTAAAAATTTTTCTTGGTACACCTTAATTTGTTCCTTTATTTTTATTTCTTTCAAGGTATCTTTTTTATTTAGCACGATCAGATAGGGTATTTTTAATTTCTTTACAAATTCGACTAAGAAGAGGTCCAAATGGTCAGGGTTTCTTCTTATATCAAAGATAAGAATAAGCAAGGCGAATTCTCTTTTGCTTTGAAAGTACCCCTCAATTAGCTCTTTCCATAAAGAATACATTTCCTTCGGGACCTTAGCAAATCCATAGCCTGGAAGGTCAACTAAATAGAATTTACTATCCACAAGAAAAAAATTTAAAGACTTGGTAAAACCTGGAGTAGAAGAAACTCGAGCAATTCTTTTTTGATTAAATAAGGCATTTATAAGAGAAGATTTTCCTGCATTAGATCTACCTAAAATGGCAATTTCTCTGTATTTTGGTGGTGGAATCTCGGAGAGTTTATATACGCTTTTTATAAATTCTACCTTTTTAAACCCTTTTGAAGACATAGCTATTTGTTAGATATAGATACCTAAACAGCAGTTGTAGGTTTTAACTTGCCCGGGGTCATAGAATTATAAATATAAATTTATAGCAGAGTATTTAAATGAAAATTAAATTTGGTAAAGAGGGGATAAGTAAGCCGGGTTCTGTTCCGAAGGAGCATTTAACTCCTTCGGGGCAGTTATTTCTCTGGGGTTAAGGTTGCCCTTAACCTCAAGCGGCTTACCCGAGCCTTTAGGGCGGGGCACCCATAGGCTCTGTTTAGCCTTGCTCCGGATGGGGGTTGCCGTGCCAGGTTTAGTTGCCTAAACCTGCGGTGAGCTCTTACCTCACCTTTTCACCCTTGCCTGTGCTAACCCTAAGTAGGATTAGCCATTGGCGGTCTCTTTTCTGTGGCCCTATCCAGGGATTGCTCCCTCCGGGTGTTACCCGGCATCCTCCCCTGTGGAGCCCGGACTTTCCTCACAGGGCTACCTGCCCCGCGCAACTGCCTCTTATCCCCTCTTTACCTTCTCTATTAATTTAAATACTTCCGTCTTTTCTTTCAAGATACCACGCGTTTCCTCAAAAATAATCTCTTCGAAAAGGGGTTATTTCCTCATAA
>JBKBJB010000037.1:0-7483 GCA_046294055.1 Caldimicrobium sp. | reverse complement strand
ACCCTAATGTTCCATACAATGAAGGAATGCTCCGTTTTAGAAATGAGGGCATCAAATACTTCCTTTAAACTCAGATTGAAGGAGCCAATTGAAATAGAGAAAAATGCAAAAATGAGCAGTAAACCTGCAACGACGCTCCCCAAAAGGATTTTCCCACGGATTAACTTTAAATAATACCTTATTAATGAAGTTTTAGTCAACGATGATTCCCGAGTCTGTAAACTCAACTTTCCCAAATCCTTTGAAATCTTTTCTTAATTCATCAAAAACATCTACACCGAGAAATTTTTTAAATATTTCTCTTGCCTTCTTTTCGGGATCCACATCTTTAAATTTCTCTGGATGTATTACTTTTCCTACAAAATAGGCATTTGCAAAGAAAATCTCAATATTTGTTCTATAAAAATTATGTGGAAACAGTGTATAAACCTTTCCTTCCTTTACAGCTTTAAGGGCTCTGTAAAAGTCTTTATTTTTTAAGTAATCCTCATTTACAAGAAAAAATCCGCCTGTATCAATAAAAATGTAATCAGGATTCCATTGAATTAGCTTTTCTCTATCAATAAAAAGATGTCCCTTTTTTCCCACCTCATCTGCTACATTTTTTGCATTAAGCCAATCAAGATAAGGATAAAATGCTTCTGTGCTTGTTATTGTATGAGGACCTCTCATGCTTATAGCTCCGATATAAAGGGTAGGCCTCTTTGAATCCTTACTTCTTTTCCTTAGGTCTTCAATGATTTTATCTATATAGCTGTTTAGCTCAGCAGCTCTTTTTTCTCTGTCTAAGATTTTTCCAAGAAAAGTAAAAGTATTTTTAATATCTTCTATTTCAAACCCTTGTGTGCCGGCATACTTAATAACTAAAGTAGGAATACCTGTCTTTTTTTGAATGAGCTCAGCATTCTCTATCTCAAAGGTTATCACCACTTGAGGGTTAACTGCGATAAGCTTTTCAAAATCAGGCAATTTACCAGGGCCCCCTTCTCCTATAGAGGGAATACTTGGAACTTTATCTTTTATTGCAAGCCCGTAGACCTTACCAGTAGTAGGCATACCTTTTATTACTTTCATTCTCTCTCTATCTTCAATGCCAACTACTTTATCAAAGGCTTGCAGATACACAATATATCGCAATGATGCTGAAAGGGCTACAATTCTCTCCACTTTTTTAGGTATTTTTACCTGTCTTCCAGCCATATCAGTAATAGTTACCATTTCTTCTGCAAAAGCTGATGAGATAAGAAACAAAGCAAAAATCAACCAAATTAAGATCTTTTTCATATTTCACCTCCTATGGGTTTGTATTTTTAGTTTGAATTTATACTCTTGCATTAAGTCTCTCCGTAAGCTCTTCAATTTCCTTAAATACATTAGAATTCTCAAAAATTTTTCCCTCAAGAGAAGATTCATATAACTCGGGTGAATAGTGTATCAAAGCAGAAATCTCAAGCCCTTTTTTTGAAACTATGTCCTTAACCTTGTTTTCAATGTGATTCGGAACTTTATTAATTACCAGGTGGACCTTTTTCCCCATCTTTTTTGCAAGCGATATTGCTTTCTCTGCTACCTCAATTGAATCAAGATAGGGTTCAGCAACAGCAATGACTGTATCAATTCCTTTTTCAATGCCTCTTCCAAAGTGCTCAAGCCCAGCCTCTGTGTCAACGATAATAATTTCATTCTCTTCAAGCTCAATTTTTTCAAGAAACTCTCTACTTATAATGCCCATCGGACAGGCGCATCCCTCAAGAGGTTCTTTAATTTTGCCAATACTGATAAGTGTGATATTCCCGTCTTTTCTTAAATATTCATTAGGAATATCAAAAACTTTAAAAGAAATTTTTTCTATTACGCTTATAACAGATTCTTTTTCCTTTGACAGAAATCTCTTTTTTATACTCTGCTTGATAGCGTTCTTTCCACCAAGAAAATCCATAAAAGGCTTCGGAGGTTCTGAAAATCCATAAAGTCTGTAAAGGGTTTGATTGCTTTCATCTGTATCAACTACGATGACGCTTTTTCCCTGCTTAGTCAAAGCTTTTGAAATCCCATATACAAGAAAACTTTTCCCTACTCCACCTTTCCCACATACAGCAATTTTTTTCATCCACTTACACAATTTCCCCAGTTTGTTTCGTTGGAAGGATTTGCAAAGGCTAAAGGAAAACTTAAGGGTGTCAGAAGAATTGTTAAAACAAATTTCTTCACCATCTCAATCTCTCGCGATAATTTTACTTCACTCACTATATAGCACATTATTTTTATTTATCAACAGATTTTACATATTTTTTATAAAAAAGTAATACTAATAGGAGAGCTATAGTTTATAAAGAGAGGTGAGGACTTGCTAAAGGCTACACAAGGGCTTTTTGCTACGGGTTATTTTTCTGGAAATACTTTCTTAAGCGGTAGTTGAGTTGTCTTCTTGTTAAGCCAAGCTTTTTTGCAGCTTTGCTTTGATTAAAATTGCACTCTTTTAGGGCAGACAAAATTTTTTCTTTTTCAATGGCTTCAATTTCTGCTGGCAAGGTCCTCAGAAAATTGGATGTCCTTTGTATATGGTCAGAGGTTGCTGAAACTGGAGGAAAGTTTTTGCAAATTAATAATTTTTCTACTTCCTCTGTCTTAATTATGTTTTCTTCACTTAGGAGAACTAATCTTTCTATGAGATTTTCTAATTCTCTAACATTTCCGGGATAGGGATACTGGAGAAATTTTTCTAAGACTTCTGGGGTGATTACTACTTGTTTTCCATAGAGTTGGTTAAATTTTTTCAGAAAATGCTCTACTAAAACGGGAATGTCTTCTTTTCTTTCCCTGAGAGGTGGAATGTAAATAGGCACCACATTTAAGCGCCAATAGAGATCTTCCCGAAATAGCCCCTTCTCCACTAAATCTTCTAAATTTTTATTAGTGGCAGCAATAATGCGGACATCTACTTTTATGGTTTTTGTGCCACCTAATCTTTCAAAGCTTTGATCCTGGAGCACTCTGAGGAGTTTTGCTTGCAAGCTCAAAGGCAAATCACCTATTTCATCTAAAAATAGTGTGCCCAGGTCAGCTAATTCAAATTTTCCTTTTTTTGAGGTGTAAGCTCCAGTGAAAGCCCCTTTTTCAAAACCAAAGAGTTCTGCCTCTAAAAGGCTCTCTGGAATAGCAGCGCAATTAATTGCTATGAAAGGCTTATCAGCCCTGTTTGAGGCAAAATGGATAGCCTTTGCCAGTAGTTCTTTCCCAGTTCCAGACTCCCCTCTTAAAAGCACTGTGGCCTTAGTGGAAGCTATCTTTAAAGCCGTTTTTATTACCTCCTTCATAAAAGAGCTAACATAGATGATATTTTGAAAGCGATATTTATCCTTTAATTCATTTTCAAGCTCTTCTCTTTTACTCTTTTCCTCATAATAGGTATGATAAAGTTTTAGCACTTGGGCAATAAGAGTTGCTACGATCTCTAAGACTCTTAAATCTTCTTCAAAGGCGATGTTTTCACCAAAAAGCCTATCAACTGAGAGTACTCCAAGAATTTCATCCTTAAATTTTATAGGGACACATAGGAAAGAGATTTTATCTTTTTTTATTTCCCTGGCACCTGTACGATTAAGAAATAAGGGCTCCTTTCCAATATCAGGAACGACAACCGGGCTTCCTGATTCAACTACCTTTCCTACGATACCCTCACCGATCTTATATCGCCCTCTGGCAATTTGTTCTTTAGTTAGCTCATAGGCGACCTCTATTCTTAATTCTCCAGTTTTCTGATCAAGAAGCGTTACTGTCCCACGCCGCATATCTAAATAGTCTGAAAGCAATTTCAATGCTCTGTAAAGATTTTCCTTGAGGTCAAAAGAAGAACTTAAAACCTTACTTACTTCAAAAAGGGCACAGAGCTCTCGATTTTTTCTCTCAAGCAACTGATCCATTAATTTTATATTATAACCTTTTTAACAATTTTGTACAAATTTTCTTTACATTTTGTACAAAAAAGTACACCTATAAAAAGCTGGTATTATAGGTAACAAAATTTGAGAGTTTAAGAGGTAGTGATAAATTAGGAATTGGGCATAAATTTTGATGTAGTATACTTTTAAAAAATTAAAATAATAAAGGGGGTAATATGATGGAAAAACCGAGAGATGCCAAAGATGTTTTGGAGTTGGTGAAGAAGTATGATGTTCGATTTGTACGGTTATGGTTTGTTGATGTATTAGGGCAGTTAAAAAGTTTTGCCATTCATGTTGATGAACTTGAAGGAGCCTTTTCGGAGGGAATGGGATTTGATGGATCTTCTATTAAAGGTTTTGCAAGGATTGAAGAATCAGATATGGTAGCTTTTCCAGATCCAACTACTTTTACTCTTTTACCTTGGAGGCCCAAGGAAAAAGCTGTTGCCCGCATGTTTTGTGACATTTACAATCCAGATGGTACACCTTATCTTGGAGATTCAAGATATATCTTGAAGAGAGCCCTTGACAAAATGAAGACAATGGGTTTTACTCATTTCTATGTTGGTCCTGAGCTTGAGTTTTTTTATTTCAAAACAGACAAGTGTCCAGAAACTTTAGATGAGGGTGGATATTTTGATTATCCCTTAGATGCTGCAGAGGACTTAAGAAGAGATACCATTTTAGCTTTAGAAGCTATGGGTATAAGAGTAGAATATTCTCATCATGAAGTAGCACCATCTCAACATGAAATTGATTTAAGATATGCCGATGCTTTAGAGATGGCAGATATGGTGATGACCTATAAGGTAACTGTAAAAGAAATTGCAAGAAAATATGGAGTTTATGCTACTTTTATGCCAAAGCCCCTTTTTGGGCGCAATGGAAGTGGAATGCATACGCATCAATCCCTCTTTATAGGTGATAAAAATGCCTTCTTTGATGAAAAGGATCCCTACCATCTTTCTGATATTGCCAAACATTATACTGCAGGCTTATTGAGGCACATAAAGGAAATTACCTTAGTGCTTAACCAGTGGATAAATTCATATAAAAGATTAGTTCCCGGTTATGAAGCCCCTGTTTATATTTGTTGGGCAAGAAGAAACCGTTCTGCTTTAATTAGAGTTCCTATGTACAAACCAGGTAAAGAGAAAGCAACAAGAATAGAATTGCGTTCTCCAGACCCAGCATGCAACCCTTACTTAGCCTTTGCAGCTATGCTCACAGCTGGTCTTAAAGGAATTGAGAAAAAGTACCCACTTTCCGAGCCAGTGGAACAAGATGTTTATCATATGTCAGCAGCTGAAAGGGAAAAATTAGGTATTGATCAACTCCCTGGCAGTCTTATTGAAGCTATTGAGTATGCTGAGAAATCAGAAGTTTTGAGAGAAGCTCTTGGGGATCATATTTTTGAACAACTTATAATTAATAAAAAATTAGAATGGGATGACTACAGGATTAGGGTTACTGAATACGAGCTTAATAAATATTTACCTATTCTTTAAAATTTTTTATACGCTGCGGGGAGCATAGCTTATGCCAATGTTTGCAAATTATTATCCAGATTTTTACATTGAGAGGATTTGGGAGAAGTGTATTAAATGTAAGCGATGTGTAAAGGAATGTACCTATGAGGCGCATCTTTGGGATAAAAAAAAGAAAACCCTTTCTGAGGATCATGTAAAGTGTGTAGGGTGTCATAGATGTGAGGCTATGTGCCCTACAAAAGCAATAATTATTAGAAGACATCCTTCTCAATTTAGAGAACATGCCAACTGGACACCGTGGTTTATAAAGAACATTTATAAACAGGCTGACCAAGGGGGCGTGCTTCTTTCATCCACGGGGTGCACCCTTCCATTTAAAAACTATTTTGACCATTTAGTTTTAGATGCCTGTCAAGTGACCAATCCTCCTATAGACCCTTTAAGGGAGCCTATGGAATTAAGGACTTTTCTTGGAGCAAAACCTGAAACTTTAGAAATTGAAGAAAGGGATGGCAAATTTAGATTAAAAAAAGCCCTTCCTCCTATGATACAGATAGAGGTTCCAATAATATTTGCGGGCATGTCTTATGGTGCCATTAGCTTGCATGTTCATCAAGGGCTTGCAAAGGCAGCAAGAGATCTTGGCACTTTATATAACACTGGGGAAGGAGGTTTGCACGCCTCTTTATATGAATATGGCTCCAATACAATAGTACAATGTGCTTCTGGAAGATTTGGTTTACATATTGATTATTTAAATGCTGGAGTTGCTATTGAGATTAAAATTGGTCAAGGAGCAAAACCAGGAATAGGAGGCCATCTTCCAGGTGAGAAGGTCACAGAGGAAATATCAAAAACCAGAATGATTCCTGTTGGAACAGATGCACTTTCTCCAGCACCTCATCACGACATTTACTCCATTGAGGACCTGAGAGGTTTAATTTTTGCTCTTAAAGAGGCAACGGAATATAAAAAGTTAGTTTTTGTAAAAATATCTGCTGTGCATAATGTGGCTGCTATTGCCTCAGGAGTTGTTAGAGCAGGAGCTGATGCTGTAGTTATTGATGGTTTAAGGGGTGGAACAGGGGCTGCCCCAGTTATGTTTAGAGATTATATAGGTATACCTATAGAGCTTGCAATTTCTGCAGTGGATAAACGGCTTAGACAAGAGGGTATTCGCCATAGAACAACAATCATTGCCTCAGGAGGAATTCGCTGTAGTGCAGATGTGGTTAAGGCCATTGCTTTAGGAGCTGATGCCGTAGCGATAGGTACTCCTCTTTTAATTGCCGTTGGCTGTACAATGTGTCAGAAGTGTTATACAGGTAAATGCCCCTGGGGAATAGCCACAAATCAACCAGAATTAATTAAAAGATTGACTCCAGAAGTGGTTTATGAGAAAGTATATAATTTAATTAAAGGTTGGGCACATGAAATAAAAGAAATGCTTGGTGCTATGGGGCTCAACTCCATCGAAAGCTTAAAAGGAAATAGAGACAAATTAAGAGCTGTTGGACTAACTAAAGAAGAGATGGAAATATTAGAAGTAAAACACGCAGGGGAGTAAAGGAGATGTGGAATATAACGCTTAGAGCTAAAGAAATTTCAGGATGTGGTATTTCTGGCATAATTCACAAAAAGGGTGAATTAATACCAGGTGAGGAAATTATTAAATCTATACTATGTCAATACGAAAGAGGGAATGGGTTAGGAGCAGGTTTTGCAGCCTACGGCATTTATCCAGAATTTAAAGATAATTATGCACTTCATGTAATGGCAGACTCTAAAAAAGCCTTAAAAGAAGTAGAAGAATTATTGCAAGCAAGGACTTATTTAATTTATAATGAAGCGATACCTTTTAGAAAGGTTTCAACCATTAAAAACCCTCCCCTATTTAGGAGATTTTTTGTAAAGCCTCGCATAAACGAGGAAGAAATTCCTTCTGGAAAAGATATAAATCTTCTTGAAGACGATTTAATTGTGCAATTAGTTATGGAGATCAACGATAGAATAAATGGAGCTTATGTAATCTCCTCTGGTAAAAATATG
>JBKBJB010000036.1:0-7653 GCA_046294055.1 Caldimicrobium sp. | reverse complement strand
ACCTAATTTTATTTTTTTAAACTTTTCTCCTTTTCAGCAACTATTAACCGAGTTTTAACTACCGTATCAGGAGTTAGACTAATAGAATCTATATTACACTCTACCAAAAATTCGGCAAAATCTGGGAAATCAGAAGGTGCTTGCCCGCAAATTCCAATCTTTCTTCCTTTTCTCTTAACAGTCTTTATTACTTCTTTAATCATCTTCTTTACAGCAGGATTCCTCTCATCATAAAGGTGAGCCACTAATTCTGAATCTCTATCTAAACCAAGGGTTAATTGAGTAAGGTCGTTAGAACCGATAGAAAAACCATCAAAGATTTTAGCAAACTCCTCTGCTAAGATAACATTACTGGGTATCTCACACATTACATATATTTCTAAACCATTTTTTCCTCTTTTGAGTCCATACTTTTCCATAATTTGCATTACCTTTAAACCTTCTTCAGGAGTTCTACAGAAGGGTATCATAACCTTCACATTAAAAAGGCCCATTTCATTTCTAACTTTTGCTAATGCTTTACATTCCAAAGCGAAGGCAGGTTCAAACTTTGAATCATAGTAACGAGAAGCACCTCTCCAACCGATCATAGGGTTGTGTTCCTCTGGTTCAAAAAGATAACCACCGATGAGATTAGCGTATTCATTACTCTTAAAATCGGAAAGCCTAACAATAACATCATTAGGATAGAAAGCTGCGGCAATGGTTCCTACTCCTTGTGCTAATTTGTCTACAAAAAATTCAGCTTTATTTTTATATCCGAAGGTCCTTTTTTCAATTTCTTGAATTACTTTTTTAAGCTTCCTGTCTGAGGTAGACTTGGCTTTTAACTCCTCAAAATGCACTAATGCTAAAGGATGAATCCCTATGTGGGAATTGATAATAAATTCTAAGCGAGCCAAACCTACTCCATCATTAGGAATCTGAGCCTGAGCAAAAGCTTGCTCTGGAATACCTACATTCATCATAATTTTAGTTTTTGTTTTAGGAAGGTTCTCTAAATCTATCCTTTCAACCTCAAAGGGAATTAAACCTTCTAAAACTTTTCCTTCCTCTCCTTGGGTACAATCTATAGTAATTTCTGCACCATCCTTTATAACTTTTGTTGCATTTTCAGTTCCTACAATACAAGGAATACCAAGCTCCCGAGAAACAATAGCTGCATGACAGGTTCTTCCTCCCTTGTCAGTAACAATAGCTGAAGCCTTTTTCATTATAGGTTCCCAGTCAGGGTCTGTCATAGTAGTAACTAAAATTTCCCCTGGTTGAAAGGCACCAATTCCTCCAACATCTAAAATAACCCGAGCTTTTCCTTGCCCAATTTTACTTCCCACAGCCTTACCTGTGGTTAATACCTTTCCTTCTCCTTTAAGTCTATAAATTTCATAAAACTTTATATCTTTTATGGCGTGTACAGTTTCGGGTCTGGCTTGGACGATAAAAAGTTCTCCAGTCCCTACTTCATTTCCGTCTCCGTCTTTTGCCCACTCGATATCCATAGGACGCCTGTAATGTTCCTCAATTATCATTGCCCATTCAGCTAATTTTAGTATCTCTTCATCTGATAGCACAAAACTTTCCCTTTCTTCTTTAGTTGTTTTTACCTCTTTTAGTGGCCTTACCACTGAGTTACCATAAACAAGCTTTACATGTTTACTACCTAATTTTTTAGATAATATTGGCTTATACCCCTTTTTAAGAGTAGGTTTAAAAACATAAAACTCATCAGGATTTACTTTTCCTTGAACCACATATTCCCCTAAGCCCCAAGCTCCTGTGATATAAACTACATCTCTAAAACCTGTTTCTGTATCTAATGTAAACATAACTCCTGAGCTTGCCTTATCTGAACGAACCATTTTCTGAACAGCAACAGATAAATATACTGAAAAATGATCAAAGCCTTTGTCCTCACGATAAGATATGGCTCTATCGGTAAAAAGAGAAGCAAAGCATTTTTGCACATATTCTATAACTTGCTTGGTACCTCTTACATTAAGATATGTTTCTTGTTGTCCTGCGAAGGAGGCATCAGGCAGGTCCTCAGCTGTAGCAGATGACCTCACTGCTACATCTGGGTCATTTCCATATCTCTCAGAAAGCTTTTCATAACTTCTTGCTATCTCTTCAGCTAACCTTTCTGGCATCTTGGCATGATTAATTAAATTCCTAATTTTTCTTCCCCTCTTTTGCAAATCTTCAATATTATGAGTATCTAATCCCTTTAAAGCCTTTTTAATCTCCTCATCTAAATGATTTTCTCTTATAAAATATTTATAAGCCTCAGCGGTTACTGCAAATCCATAGGGAACATTGATTCCCTTAGGGGTTAACTTGCTATACATTTCTCCTAAAGAAGCATTTTTACCCCCCACTAAAGGCACATCTTTATATTTAATCTCATCAAACCAAAGAATAAAAGACTTATTCTTCATAGTGACCTCCCCATCAAGATTTAAAATAAGTTATCAAAGGTTTATTTTTTGTCAAGAAACCTAAAAGCTTTTTACAGAGCCTATAAATTTTTATAAGTCTTTGTCCTCTGGTTGACTTTTAAATTTTAAAGCTTTAATATTTTAAAATATTGGGGTGTTAAAGAAGAAATGGGAAATGATCTTTGTAGATGTACTTCATTCTATAAGGGGGCTTTTTACTACTAAAGATGGGCGTTCTCCTTTATAGTCCTGCACATATTGTAGGTGATAATTCTCGAAGAGATTTAGATGAAGAAGAAAAGGCTAATTTTAAGAGCCTTTTAAACTAAATAAAATATGCTTCTTTTACACATTTGTTGCGGCCCCTGTTTGTTATATCCCTTAGAAGTACTTAAAAATAAAAAAATCCCTGTAAAAGGTTTTTTTTATAATCCAAACATCCATCCCTATCAGGAATTTCAACTAAGAATAGAGGCCTTGAAAAAAGTTTCCCAACTTGAGGGATTGGAGATTATTTGGGATGAAAAATACGGTCTTAATGTATTTCTTGAAGAAGTCTTTTTTGTTAGAGAGAAACCCAAAAGATGTGAGAGATGTTATTATCTTCGGCTTAAAAAAACAGCTGAGCTTGCCTCTCAACTTAGAGCTTCTGCCTTCTCTACTACGCTTCTTTATAGCCCCTTTCAGCAACATCAACTAATTAAAGAAATAGCCGAAGATTTAGCTTATCGCTATAAAATTGAATTTTATTATGAAGATTGGAGAGAAGGTTATTACCTGGGAAAAGAAAAAGCAATTCAATTGAAAATATATCGCCAAAAATATTGTGGCTGTATTTTTAGTGAAGAGGAAAGGTTTTCCTCTTGTTTTAAATCCAAAAAGAATTAAATTTACAATGGATTCACATTAAATATTACTTTTTAGGATTTGTGCCATGATAACAGCGATTTTAGCTAAAATTGTAGGAACAAAAAATGAAAGAGAATTAAAAAAATTAAGACCTATCGTTGAGAGAATAAATGCCTTAGAATCACAAATTCAAAAACTCTCAGATTCTGAACTCTCCCAAAAAACCTTTGAATTTAAAGAACGGCTAAAGAAAGGAGAATCCTTAGATGCCCTTTTGCCTGAGGCTTTCGCGGTAGTAAGAGAAACCTCAAGAAGGGTGCTCGGACTTCGTCATTTTGATGTGCAACTCATCGGAGGAATTGTACTTCACCAAGGTAAAATTGCTGAGATGAAAACAGGAGAGGGTAAAACATTGGTTGCAACACTGCCAGCTTATCTTAATGCACTCACTGGCAGAGGAGTCCATATTGTCACAGTAAATGACTATTTAGCCAAAAGAGATGCTGAATGGATGGGTCCTATTTATAGGTTTTTAAATCTCTCTGTAGCTTATCTCCAAAATAATATGGACGATGACGAGAGAAAAAAGGCTTATCAGGCAGATATTTTATACGGAACTAATTCTGAGTTTGGCTTTGATTATCTAAGAGACAATATGAAATATTCTCTCGAGGATATGGTCCAAAGAGATCATTTCTATGCTATAGTTGATGAAGTAGATTCTATTTTAATTGACGAGGCAAGAACCCCTCTTATCATCTCCGGTCCCTCTGAAGAAAGTACAGACCTTTACTATTTTATAGATGAAATTGTAAGAAAATTAAAAAAAGACATACACTTTACTATAGATGAAAAGAGTAAAAGTGCTCATCTTACTGAGGAGGGTATCACTGAATGTGAGCGCTTACTTGGGATCACAAATATGTATAATCCTCGCTATGTGAGGCTTGTACATCATATACATCAAGCTTTAAGAGCCCAGCACCTTTTTAAAAAAGATGTAGATTATGTAGTAAAGAATGGCCAAGTTATTATCGTGGATGAATTTACTGGAAGACTAATGCCTGGAAGAAGATGGAGTGATGGACTGCATCAAGCTATTGAAGCCAAGGAAAGAGTAAAAATTGAAGCAGAAAATCAAACCTTAGCTATGATAACCATTCAAAACTACTTTAGAATGTATGAAAAACTTGCTGGGATGACTGGGACAGCTGAAACAGAGGCTGCAGAATTTAAAGAAATCTACAATTTGGATGTAGTTGTTATTCCTACTCATAAACCTATGATAAGGATAGATTATCCTGATTTAGTTTTTCGTACTTTTAAAGAAAAAATAGAAAAGGTAATAGAAGAAATTGAAGAAAACTATAAAAAGGGGAGACCGGTCCTTGTTGGCACAACTTCTATTGAAAAGAGTGAATTGATTTCCAAACTTCTTAAAAAGAAGAAAATTCCCCATCAAGTCTTAAATGCGAAGCACCATGAAAAGGAAGCTCAGATTATTGCTCAGGCAGGACGGTCCCATGCAGTAACCATTGCAACGAATATGGCAGGAAGAGGTGTTGATATTCTATTAGGGGGAAATCCTGAAGGCTTAGCAAAGGCCCAGCTTGTGGCTGAGGGATATGATTTATCAGAAATTCCTGAAAGGGCTTGGAACGAAGTCCTTGCAATGGCAAGGCAAGGGCTTGATCCAACAACCAAATATCAAGACCACTGGGCAAAAGTCCTTTATGAAAAATACTTAGATTGTCAAGAAGATGCAAAAAAAGTAAAAGAGCTGGGAGGTTTATATATAATCGGAACAGAAAGACATGAAGCAAGAAGAATTGATAACCAATTAAGAGGAAGGTCAGGACGCCAAGGGGATCCCGGAGCAAGTAGGTTCTTTCTCTCCCTGGAAGATGACCTCCTTCGCCTCTTTGGCTCAGATAAACTTAAAGTCTTTATGGAAAAATTAGGTCTTCCAGAAGGAGAACCTCTGGAACATCCTTGGTTAAGCAAGGCTATTGAACAAGCTCAAAAAAAGGTAGAAGCCTATCACTTTGATATTAGAAAACATCTTTTAGAATACGACGATGTTATGAATAAACAAAGAGAAACCATTTACTCTCAAAGAAAAGAGATCTTAAAAAGTGAAAGTATAAGAGATTGGATTATTTCTATGGTAGAAGAGACAGTACAAGAGCTTGGGAACCTTTATCTCACCGAAGAGAGAAACTTTGCTCCTGAAACTTTAGAACCTTTACTTACCAATTTTAAAGAAATTTTCAATTTCCAACCCACTCTTCCAGAAATTACAACTAAAACAGAAATAATAAACTTTTTAAGACAAGAAGCGCTAAAGGTTTATGACACAAGAGAAAAAACCTTCGGTCCTGACCTAATGAGAAACTTAGAAAAATATTTCCTTTTAACTACAATTGATACACTTTGGAAAGAACATCTCTTGCTTTTGGATCAGGTAAAAGAAGCAGTTGGGCTTAGAGGTTATGGGCAAAAAAATCCGCTTCAAGAATACAAAAAAGAAGCATTCCAACTCTTTGTTGAACTTATGAAAAAAATTAGGATTACAACCCTTAGTTATCTTTATCGTGTGGAGATTAAAGAGGAGGCAGAAAAAATAGAGCAAATGATACTTGAAGAAGGAGAAATTGATGAACAAAAGCTACAATATAAAAGAGAAGATCTTTTTGAAGATAAAAGCACTGTAGATGAAAAACCTCAACCTATCCGAGCTCAAAAAATAGGTAGAAATGACCCTTGCCCTTGTGGTTCTGGGAAAAAATACAAAAAATGTTGTGGAAGACTTTTAGAAGAAAGCCGTGAAGCAATAGAACAAGCTTAACTCCTTACCTCCACTCTTCTAAATCTTTCTCTTCAAAGGGATTTAATATTAGATTTATCCTTTTTATAAGGACCTCTTTTAACTTCTTTTCCAGTGCTTTCTCAAATTCACCCTCAACTAAAGCTATCTTCTCTTGCTTTAGACTTCCTCTTACCCATTCTTTCCATTCTAAATATTTTTGTCCTTTAAAACTTTCCATAATTTTAAAATACCAAAAAGTTTTATCATCAACTCGCAAAAAAAGGCTTCCTTCCCAATAATCACGAGGTTTAACTATATTTGGATAGACAAGAGTTTTTAAAATTTCAAATAAAGGCTTATTGGAATCAACAATGAAAACCCATTGATTAGGTTTTACCCATTTCAAAAGTTCTTCTAAAGCCTTGTTATTTAGAGCAATACAGCCACGCGTCCAATGATAATTTTCACTTTTTCCTTCTTTTCTATAAGCTCCTCCCCCATGCAACCCAATCTCACTTCCAAGAATCTTTATAATCTTATCATCATTACATTTTCTCTCGACCTTGCACCTTTTTAAATCCTGAAACTCAATTTCTCCACTATAATAAGCATAGGAGATATCGTTAAAATTGGGATAATTAAGTTTAATAAAATATAAATATTGCTCTGAAGGTCTGATCTCACTGATTTTATATTTTCCTTCAGGAGTTAAAAAATCGCCCTTTTTTCTTTTAGAAAGTTCACTTTTTAAGCCATATCCAATTTTTGTCTCAAAAATTAACTCATCACCTTTTATTACCTGCATCTTATAAGTTGCCTTATCTATTACATAATAAATCTCTTCAGCCTTTAAAAGTTGTGTGAAAAACCCTAAAAAAACAATTACTTCTAAGATAACAATTAATAAGTATGACTTCATCCGCGATTTCGGTTCCATTAAATCATAATAAACTTTAGATATCAAGTAGGTACACTCTTTTTATCTTAAGCTTTATTTTAGTAAGATCCCTTCCTCACCCTTCTATATTAGCTCTCTTCATCCTTGTCTCTATATCTTAGCCTGTGGGGCAACTTACTTTTTTGTTTACAAACCATTTTCCCTCGAAAATCTGCCTAAATTAATTTGCCAGAAGTTAGTTTTCATTGCCAACATTTCAATTTTATGCTATCCTAAACAAAAAAGAAGGACTATTTAAAGGGAGGAAATTTATGAGATGTCCTAAGTGTAGCTATTTCTTTTCAGAAGAGCTTCGCACCTGCCCAAGATGTGGACAAGATATGAGTTCAGTAATAGAAAAACTTGGTTTATTCCCACCCTCCTCAAAAAAGCCTCTCTTAGAGATTGGGGATTTTCTTGAAAAGGAAGAAACAAATACGGACAAAGAAAGATTGACCCCCTTCCCCTATTCTCAATAATTTTTAGGGTACTAACCCACCAAAAAAATCTTTCTTCTGACTTTTATTTAATTCTTCTGTTTCGCTAAGAGCCATTTTATAATACTTATCTAATAATCCCATAGCCTGCTGAGAGGCATAAGTTTCTGGATAGGTTTCCAGTAA
>JBKBJB010000035.1:0-7664 GCA_046294055.1 Caldimicrobium sp. | reverse complement strand
TCTCAGGCTTTGAAAAGGCCTGGCTACCAGAGATAAAAAATTTGAGAGTTATACCTGTAGTTACTAATGAACAAACTCTGGAATGGTTAATCGATTTCACTTTAAAAAAAGATACTCTTTTAGAATTTCATTTAAAAATAGAAACTGGTATGCATAGATTTGGCTACCCAATAGAAAAACTTCCCTCCTTAATTCATAAACTTAAAGAAAATCCTCAAATTCAATTAACTGGTCTTATGACTCATTTAGCATGTGCAGAAAACCCGGAGAGCGAGCTTTTTCAATCTCAGATAGAAGTTTTTACAAAGGCTATGAACTTTCTTCAAAAGGCAGGAATAAATTTAAAAATTATCCACTTTTGTAATTCAGCAGGCATAATTTTTAATCATAAAGGCTTTATGGGAAATTTGGTTAGACCAGGGATCGCATTATATGGAAGTTATCCCTGTGATAAAGCGAGATCTTATATAAAATTAAAGCCGGTAATGACATTTAAATCTAAAGTTGTTGATATTAAAAAATTAAAAAAAGGTGAAAGCGCTGGGTATGGGCCCACTTTTTATGCTAATAGAAAAACCCTTTTAGGAATTATCCCAGTAGGTTATGGAGATGGATATCCCAGAATCCTTAGTAATAAAGGTTTTGCAGTGATAAGAGGGAAAAGAGTGCCTGTGGTTGGAACCATTTCAATGAAGGCTCTTTTTGTTGACCTGACAGAAATAGAAAATCCACAAATAGGAGAAGAAATTATCCTTTTGGGCGGGAAAAACGAAGAAGTCCCAGCTGATGAGCTGGCACAATTAGCTCAAACTATTTCTTATGAACTCTTTTGTAACTTGGGAAAATCTAATCCCAAAAAATACATAGATAAAGATTATGTTTAATATAGGCTTTACTGAAGCTTTAATTATCTTTTTAGTAGCTCTTATTGTCTTAGGTCCTGAGAGATTGCCTGAAGTTGGCCGTATCTTAGCTCGTCTCTCCTTAGAAGTTAAAAAAGCTATAGATGAACTTAAAAGAGAATTGCAATTAGAAGAAGTAGAGAAAGATTTTAAAGAAATTAAAGAGGATATAAAACAATTAAAAGAAGAAATCTCTGATCCCTTAAAGTTAATTGATCAAATAGATCCGAAGAAAGATGAAAAAACTACATTTTCCTAATATATTTGAGATAAATTTACTCACTCGCCTAAGGCGAGAACTTATTTTTTATATACTTTTACTTTTTTCTTTTTGGATCCTCCTTTTTCTTCTCTTTCCTAAAATCTTTCCTTACCTTTTGTATCCTTATTTTGGACTCCTCTCAGAAAAAAGTTTAGTTTTTATTAGCTTAGAAGAAGCTCTTTTTGTAGTTTTACGAGCTTCCTTTTATATTGCTTTAGCCTTAACCTTACCTTTACTTATCTTTCGTGTATATATAGCAATCTCCTCAGAACTTTATTATTATGAAAGCAGATTTCTTTTGAAATTACTTATTATATCTTTAGTGTTCGCAGTTTTGGGCATAATTTTTGGCTATTTTATTTTGACTCCATATTTTCTAAAAGTTTTCTTATATTTTGGACAAAATTTTGTTAATAATCTGCGCATCTCTGCCTTTATGTTTTTTGCCTTAAAAATCACTCTTTTTTCAGTAATTATCTTTCAACTTCCAATTTTTTTAGCTTTACTTGTAAGAGAAGAAATCATTACACAGGAGTTGTACAAAGGAAAAAGGCTTTATTTTTTGGGAAGCTTTTATCTCTTAAGTTTTATCTTTTCACCTCAAGATTTTTTGGGACAACTCTTGTTAACGCTCTTTTTTTTTATTATCTTTAAATTATCTTTTTTTATTGCCAAGCTTTTATAAAAGTTTATTTTATAAAAGTTTAAAATAGGGAGGTAAGCATTAATGAACTTAAAAAAAAGTTTAGAATATAAAAATAAAATGGAGAAAGGTAAAAAAAGGGGTAGAAAGGCTAAGAAAGATACACCAAAGAAATATGTATTAATTATTGGAGATGGAATGGGTGACTTTCCTTTAAAGGAGCTTGATGGAAAAACACCTCTTGAGGTAGCCTTTACACCTGGTTTAGACTTTTTAGCATGCTACGGAATGATTGGTACTTGTCAAACTATACCATCTGGAATGAACCCAGGTTCTGATGTAGCAATTATGGGCTTATTAGGATATCCTCCCGAGGAGAAGTATACTGGAAGAGGCCCCATAGAGGCAGCTGCAAGAGGTATCATTTTGAAGCCCGAAGATGTAGCCTATAGATGCAATTTAGTCACACTGAAATTTGAAGGAAATTCTTTAATTATGGAAGATTATTCAGCAGATCACATCTCTACAGAGGAAGCCAAAGAGCTCATAAATAGCATCAATCACAAGATAGCGACAGACAAAATTGAAATCATTCCTGGAGTTAGCTATAGGCATATTCTATTGTGGCGAGGAGGTTCCGGAGGATTACATACTTATCCTCCTCACGACCTTATAGGAAAGGATATATGGTTTGCCTTTCAAATCTATGATGAAGAACCCTTTTTAAAAGACTTTATAATAAAGGCCATTGAAATTTTAGAAAAACATCCCATTAATCAAAGACGAAAACTTGAAAATAAAAAACCAGCCAATGCTATCTGGCCCTGGGGGCAAGGAAGAACACCTGACCTTAAGCCTTTTGAAGAAATTTGGGGATTAAAAGGAGCTGCCATCTCCGCTGTTGATTTGATTAAAGGGTTAGCAATTTTAGCAGGACTTGAAGTAATTAATGTTCCAGGGGCAACAGGTTATATAGATACAAATTATGAAGGGAAAGTAGATTATGCTCTTAAGGCTTTAAAAGAGTTAGATTTTGTTTTAATTCATGTAGAAGCCCCTGACGAAGCAAGCCACGCTGGAGACCTGGAATTAAAAATTAAAGCTATAAATGAGCTCGACAGACGAGTTATACGCTATCTTTTAGAACAATTTCCTTCTATTACTAATAATTATCGCATACTTGTATGTTGTGATCACTTAACCCCTATTCCCATAAGAACCCATTCCATAAAACCTGTTCCCTGGGTTATCTTTGATTCCAAAAGCGATACAAAAAAGAAAAGGTCAATAAAATTTTGTGAGAGAGAAGCCTATGCTTCATCCAATTACTTAAAAAGTGGTCCTGAATTACTGTCAATATTCCTTGAGCGAACAGCAAACATAAAAAATAAAGAGGGTTAAGCCTATGGAAATTATTCGTACCGATTTTCTTATTATAGGATCAGGTATTGCAGGGCTTTCTTTAGCTTTGAAATTACAGGAATTAGGTGAAGTTGTAGTAATAACCAAAAAGAGAATATTTGATACTGCAACCTCTTTAGCACAAGGTGGGATAGCCTGTGTCTTTAGTGAAGAAAATAATTTTGATTTACACATTCAAGATACACTCATAGCTGGAGATGGTTTATGTAATAGAGAGGTTGTAGAATTAGTAGTAAAATCTGCTCAAGACCGCATAAAAGAGCTTATTGAATGGGGTGTTTCTTTTGATAAAGATCCTGAGAATCCCTCTCGCTTTCACTTAACTTTAGAAGGAGGGCATTCTAAATATAGAATTCTTCATGTAGGAGACTACACTGGAAGAGCTATCGAAAGAGTCCTTGTAGAAAGATGTATTTCTTCGAGGAATATAACCCTTCTTGAACATCATTTTGCCATAGAACTTATTTTAGATCAAGGATGTGCTAAAAATTCATGTAAAGTTGATGGTACATATGTTTTAGATTTAGAACACTCTAAAATAAAAATTTTTTTAGCTCCTGTTATAGCTCTTTGTACAGGTGGTGCCGGTAAGGTTTATTTGTATACCAGCAATCCTGATACAGCAACAGGTGATGGTATTGCCTTAGCTTATAACGCTGGAGTCACCATTGCTAATATGGAATTTGTTCAATTTCATCCTACCTGTTTATACCACCCTCGGGCAAAAAATTTTCTCATAAGTGAAGCATTAAGAGGAGAAGGTGGAATTTTATTAAATCCTGAAGGAAAACCCTTTATGCATAAATATGATCCAATAAGAAGAGAACTTGCCCCCAGGGATGTAGTCACAAGAGCTATTGATATGGAGTTAAAACAAAGTGGTGCAGAATGTGTTTATTTAGATATAACCCGTCTTCCTTCAGATTATATCAAAAAAAGATTTCCCTACATATATGAAACTTGTCTAAAATTTGGAATTGATATCACTTCACAGCCTATACCTGTAGTGCCTGCAGCGCACTATTTATGTGGAGGAATAAAAACAAATATTTTTGCCCAAACAGACATCCCCAATCTCTTTGCTCTTGGCGAATGTGCCTGTACAGGTCTTCACGGAGCAAACCGTTTGGCCTCGAATTCCTTATTAGAAGCTTTAGTTTTCGCCCATCAAGCTTATTTAAAAATAAAAGAACTCTTCCCCACCCTTAAAGGAGAAAGATTTAACCTTCCCAAATTAAAAGAGCCGGAAATAAAAGAAATCAAAGAAGAAAAAGTCTTCATTTCCCATAATTGGGATTTGATAAGAAAAATAATGTGGGATTTTGTTGGCATAATAAGAACCACTAAAATGCTTAATTTTGCTTATAAAAGAATTAACCTTATTAACCAGGAAATAGAAGAAAATTGGAAAGGTCTATACTTAGATTTAGATGTAATGGAGCTTAAAAATATTGCCTTAGTGGCAGAACTCATCATAAAAAGTGCACAAATGAGAAAAGAATCCAGAGGAACTCACTTTCTACTTGACTATCCTCAAAAGTCAAAAAAATATGAAAAGGACACCCTCTTTAAAAAATTTTTATAATTTTTAAAAATTACCTTTACATAACCACATTTTTTGTTAAAATTTGTTAACTAATTACCCATCTGGAGGATATATGAAGGTAATCTTTGATCCAGATATAAGTGAAGATTTAAAAAGTGATATACTTCAAACTATAGAGGAAGAAAAAATAGGTGAGTTTTGTAAGGTATGTGGTGCTGATACTTTATATGTAGCCTTAATAAATAAAACGATTGATGTGAAATGTTATGAATGTGGATTTTCTTATTTAGAAATTGAACTTTCAGAGGAGTAAGCCTTTAAAATGGGTAGCGAAGACAGGCATAGGCATTATGTCCATGAATGGATTCCATATTTTCTGCTTCAACTCTGAACCAAAATATATCTTTTTTTTCTAAAAGCTTTACAGCAACTCCTCTTACTACATCTTCCACAAACTTCGGATTATCATAGGCTCTTTCTGTAACATATTTTTCATCTGGCCTTTTTAAAAGAGGATAAACTGGTGAGGAGCCTGCTGCTTCAGCAATTTCAATCAATTCTTCTAACCAAAGAAAACTTTTAGACCTTACTGAAATAGTTACCAAACCTCTTTGATTATGAGCTCCGTATTTGCTTATGCTTTTAGAACAGGGGCATAAAGTCATTACTGGGACTTTTACGCCCAAAATTAAGTCCATCTTTCTACTTTGCAAAGTAGCAATCATAAAAGCTTGATATTCCATTAAAGATACTATCTCAGTTACAGGAGCCTTCTTTTCAAGAAAATAGGGAAAATAGACCTCCAAATGAGCTGACCTTGCATTTAGTCTTTTTTTTAGCTTTCTTAATATTTCTTTAATATTTTTTACATGAATTTCTTCTTTAAATTCATTTAAAACTTCTATAAATCTACTCATATGGGTACCTTTAAAATGAGCTGGTAGGTCTACATAAAGATTGAATTCTCCAACGGTTGCTTGCATACCTTTTGCTCTATCTAACACTTTAATGGGATACCGCAAATTTTTAATCCCAACTTTTTCTATAGGAATCTTTTCTTCTGGACTAAGATTTTGAATATCAGGAAGTAGCATTAAGAAGTACCTCAATTTTTTTTCTTATTACCTCCACACCTTGATAAACCAATCCTCTATAATCCCAAAGCCCTCTACCTTGATACTCTCGCTGTTCTAATTCTTCATCTTGTGGAAGAGAAGCAAAGTATTTTTCTCCAAACCCCTTTTTTAAATATTCTTCTTGTTCCTTTTTTATCACTTTATTCCCTAATACAAATATATTTTTCACTTTTAATTCTTGAGCTAATTTAATAATTTGCTTTCCTGTTTCTAAACTTCCCTTATATGGTTGAACCACTACTAATAGCAGGTCTATAGGAGTAAGGGTTGCCCTTCCAAAGTGTTCTACTCCTGCCTCCATATCTACGATAACTACTTCTCTTGCAGTAAGAAGAAGGTAAGTGAGTAGCCGTCTTAAAACGGTTTGTTCTGGACAGGCACACCCTCCTCCAGCTGTTCTTATTGCTCCTAAAACCATTAATCTTAAACCATCTTTTTTAACAGCGAATTTCTCCGGCAAATCCTCTATTTTAGGATTTAATGTGTAATAGGGCCCTGCCTTTTCAGCTCTTTCTGCTAATAGGTCTGTCATCTCAGAGATCGGTGTTATCTCTCCTTCTATCTCTAATAACCTTGCCAAATGAGGGCTTGGATCTGCATCTATAGCCAAAACTCTATACCCTGCTTCCAAAAAAGAAATGGCAAGCATGGTTGAGACAGAGCTTTTTCCTACACCCCCCTTTCCACAAAGAGCAATTTTCATTATTCTTGCCTTTCTGCTACACTTAATATTTTCTCAAAAGGAATAACCCCTTCCCTAATAAGTTTTATCTTCTCATCCAAAATTTCAACTACTGTAGAAGGTTTTTCACTTTTAATATCTCCATCATCTAAAATGAAATCTATAGCTGAAAACACTTGGGCAATTTCTTCAGGATTTTTACAGGGAAGAGTACCACTAAGATTAGCACTTGTACCTGTAATGGGCTTCCCAAAAGCCTGAGCCACCTTTCTTGTGATTTCACAAGAAGAGAGCCTTACACCAATAGTATCAAGGTTTGCAGTAAGCAATTTAGGTAATCCCCTTCTTGCCAGCAAGACCAGAGTTAAAGGCCCTGGCCAAAAATTTTTGATCAACTTAAGTGCTAATGGAGGTACTCGAGAAACTACTAAAGGTAAATCATATAAGCTCCCAAGTAAAAGCAAAATAGGTTTATTGGGATCTCTTTTTTTTAAAGAAAAAAGCTTCTCTAAAGCTTTCTCGGAAAAAGGATTGCATGCTAAAGCATAGAAAGTCTCCGTAGGGATGGCTCCAACTTTATCCGACTCTAAAAATTGAGCTATCTTTTTTAGAATATCTCTTAATCGATTAGGTTCTTCTGGAACTTTAAATATCATTACTTAGATCAAAGATTGTTTAAGACGAGCTCCCTTTAAGTTCTTTTTCTTCTTCCTTATGATAAAGAGGTTTATAATAAATTAATCGTTTACAATGGGGGCATTCAAAATATTGATTATCTTTTTGCAATTCATTGTATAGTTGAGGCGGAATGGCCATATAACATCCTTCGCAGATCCCTCCATCCACTGCAGCTATTCCTATACCCTTCTTTTTATCCCTTATAAGCTCATATCTCCTTAAAATCGCTGAAGAGATCTTTTTCTCAATTTCTTTTCTTTTTGCTAAAAGTTTTTCCTTTTGTAATCTAATTTCTTCACAAAACTGCTCAAACTTTGCAGTTTCTTCCTCCAAAATTTTTTGTAATTGCTCTTTATTTTCTTCCAATTTTTTCTTTTCTTTTTCTAAGGCCTC